>CAMNLN010000127.1 GCA_946543025.1 uncultured Verrucomicrobiota bacterium | reverse complement strand
ACGGCGGAATGAAGTATACTTTTCGCCGTCTCACTCAAACAAGGAACCTCTTATGAAGAAACTGATGATTGCCGCTGCCGCCACCGGCCTCGCCGCGTCGGCTTTCGCCGGACTCTATGGCGACGTCCCCAACGCCACGCACGCATGGGCCGTCCACGACCGCAACCGGCAGAACCCCGTCAAGATCGCCGCCGAGCCCGGCCTGCCGCCGAGCGACGCCATCATCCTCTTCGACGGCACCGAGAAGACCTTCGCCAACTGGTGCTCGATGAAGATGGAGCCCACCAAGTGGAAGCTCGTGAACGGCACGCTCGAGTCCGTCAAGGGTGCCGGCTACATCCGCACGAAGGCGGAATACGGCGGCGACTTCCAGCTCCACGTGGAATGGGCCACGCCCGTCAAGGTAGAGGGCGTCGGACAAGGCCGCGGCAACTCAGGCGTGTTCCTGATGAACGACTTCGAGCTCCAGGTGCTGGACTCCTACGAGACCGATCCCGCCAAGTCCCCCAACCCCAACCCGAACTACGCCGACGGGCAGGCCTCCGCCATCTACGGGCAGAACCCGCCTCTCGTCAACGCAAGCCGCGGCCCCGGCCAGTGGCAGACGTACGACATCGTCTTCCACACGCCGGTCTGGAAGGACGGCAAGGAAGTGCTTCCCGGCACGGTCACCGTCTTTCACAACGGCGTCCTCACGCAAGACAACTGGGAATACGAGGGCCCGACCTTCCACATGAAGCGCACGTCGAAGAAGCAGCCGGCCCCCAAGGCGCCCATCGCGTTCCAGGATCACGGCAACCCCGTCCACTTCCGCAACGTCTGGCTCCGCGAGATCCCGCCGCGCTACGCGAACACCACGCACGGCGGCCCCTTCGTGAAGGAGGCCGACGTCAAGGCGCTCCGCAACAAGATCGCCGGGCAGCTCTTCGCGAACATCGACAAGTCCAAGGCCACGGCCGATTCCGTCAACCAGATCCTCGAAGTCATCTCCTATTCGACCGAGGAACCCTACTGCGGCACGGCCAAGAAGATCTGCGGCGACTACCTCGCCCAGCTTGAGAAGATGGACTCCGCCGCCCTTGACAAATCCAAGAACGAGATCCTCTCCGTCAAGAAGTCCTACGACGTCCTGTGGCGCAACGGCCTCCTGAAGGAGTGCAAGCTCGGCCAGTTCATCGCCAAGACCGTCAACCAGAAGGGCTGGCTGAAGAAGAAGTAAGATCGGCTACTTCAGGCGCCATTCCAGATAGCTGGAATAGTCGAATGGCGGCTCGCCGTACAGCGTGTGGTTCACGCGCGGCGAGCCGCCGAACATATAGACGATCTTCAGCATTCCTTGCCGGGAGAGCGGCAACGTTTCCGTGAGCGTCACCTTGCCGTTCGCGGGGATCTCGCAGGCACCGCTGAACACGACCTTCCCGCTCGCGGCGTCCGTCGCCGTCACCGTGCCCGAGACGGACGCGAGCGCGTCGTTCACCGCCACGAGCCGATGCGCGTCGTCCAGCAGCACGAGCTGGTCGCCCTGCACGCTCTTAATCGCCTCGTAGGCGCGCTTGCGGTTGTAGTAGTAGTCGACCACGCCGTCGGAGATGATCGGCCAGCCGTCGCGCAGGTTCCACCACATGATGCCCCACGTGCGCCCCTTGCGGGAGCGGAACATCTCGATCCAGTACTTCACGGCCTCGGCCTGGTAGATCTGGCTCTGGTCGACGAACGTCGCGAGGTCCTTGGGGACAGACCCGAACATCGTCTTCACCTGGCGCGGCATGAGCGAGTTGCGCCCGTGCCCCATGTTCTTCGGATAGTCGGGATACGCCTGCGTCGACTTGCAGCACCACTCGTCGTTGAAGCGGAACGGATCGGACGGATCGGGCCAGGGATAGAGCCCTTCCTTCGTCATCATCTTCTCGAGCGATTCGTACGACGGGCAGCCGTGGCAGCCCATCTCGCTCACGAACGTCGTCGGCGCGTTCGTCCAGTACGCGTCCTTGAACCACTTCTCGCGCGGCCCCCACAGGTGTTCCTGCGAGAGCTTCGCCTTGCCGGCCACCACGTCGGGCGTCCAGTACGGCGAGCTGGGGAGGTAAGGGCGCATCGGGTCGAAGTCGCGCAGAACACGCGGCAGGACGTCGCGGCTGATACGCTCCAGGTTGGGGTCGGGCGCGTACGAGCCCATCACCGAGGCCGTGGAGCGGTCGATCTCGTTGTTCCCGTTCCAGATGACGATCGAGGGATGGCTGCGGAATCGCACCACCACCTGCTTCGCCTCGTCGTAGATGACGCGCGCGAAGTCCTCGTCCTGCGGCGGCGACACATTGCCCATCATGAAGTCCTGCCACACCATGACGCCGTGCGCGTCGCAGAAGGCAAAGAACGCTTCCGGCTCGTACACGCCGCCGCCCCACACGCGGATCATGTTGCAGTTGAGGTCGTCGATCATCGCGAGGCACCTGGGCAGGTGCTGCGCGTCGCGCGAGTGGAGCGCGTCCATCGGACTCCAGTCCGTCCCCTTCACGAACGTCGGCTCGCCGTTGATCAGGAAGCGGAACGTGCCGGGATTCTCCGGCGAGTACCAGTCGGCCCGCTCGAGCTTGACGGTGCGCAGGCCGATCTTGCGTTCATCGCGCGCGAGCACGCGCCCCTCCTCGTCGAGCAGCTCCGCCATCGCGTCGTAGAGCGCCGGATCGCGGCCCGTCCCGCGCGGCCACCAGAGGTCGGCGTTGCGGACGAACAGGCCGTCGCGCGTCTGGAAGAAGCGCACCACGTGCTCCGTCCGCGCCGCGACCTTTCCGTTGCGCGAGAGCGTCAGGCGCAGGGTGGAGGCGTGCAGGCGCCGCCACGGCGCGAGGATCTGGCAGTCCACGCGCACGAAGGAGGTGCGCGCACTCGCATTGACGTTCATCACGAACCAGTGGACGTCGCCGAAGCGCTCCGGCGGCAGGACGTCGAGCGCGACGCTCCGCCAGATGCCGGGCGAGACAAGGCGCGGCATGATGTCCCAGCCGAACGCGTGCTGGGCCTTGCGGACTGTCTCGACGTCCGTGCCGCCCACGCGCGAGCGCCCGAGCACGCCGAGGAGCGGCAGGCCGAGCGGCGAGCGGATCAGCACCTCGAGGCGGTTGGTCGGCGCAAGGCGGCCCGTCACGTCGAAGGCCTGCGGCACGAACATGTTCTCGGACGCGCCGATCCGCTCGCCGTTGAGGAAGTAGGCGGCGCGCGTGTCCACGCCCTCGAAGCGCAGGCGTGCCGTCTCGCCCGCCTTGAGCGCGGGCGCGGGGAAGTCGCGCGCGTATCTCCACTCCATCTGCTCGTAGCGGAAGAGGCCCCACGCGTTCGTGCCGACCGTCGGGTCGGGGATGACGCCCGCGCGCTCCAGGTCGATCAGGGCGTCGCCCGGCACCGTGGCCGGCACCGTCTTCCATTCGCCGCCCTCCTGCTGGGGACGGTACGAAAGCGACCACGCCCCGTCGAGGGAGATCGCGCCATGCGCCAGGCCGCACGCCAGCGTGACCATCAAGAATATCCTTGGTCTCATGCGGAGATTATAGCAAAAATCCCATGTCGCGCATTTGCCCTCTGGAGAGACCGATGGTATAATGCCAACCGCCATGACACGAAGAACGGCAATCACGACAACGACACTGGCGATCGGCGGGCTGATCGCCGGCTGCGGAAAGGACAAGAAAATGGTCAAGCATGTGATCCTCTGGAAACTCAAGGACGAC
This sequence comes from uncultured Verrucomicrobiota bacterium, assembly GCA_946543025.1. Lineage (GTDB taxonomy): Bacteria > Verrucomicrobiota > Kiritimatiellia > RFP12 > UBA1067 > RUG572. Next base: position 5,266 of record CAMNLN010000127.1, on the reverse strand, counting down.
GTCGCCGACAAGAATGCGGTGAAGGCCGGCATCAAGGCCGGGCTGGAAGGACTCAAGGGCATCGTTCCAGGACTGACGGAAATCATCGTCCGCACCGAAGGGCTTGCCAGCTCGAACGCCGACGTGATGCTAGACTCCACGCTCGAGTCCGAGGAGGCGCTCAAGGGATACGCCGTCCACCCGGCCCACGTGAAGGTGGCGAACGAGAAGGTCCGCCCCTTCACGCAGACGCGCCTCTGCCTGGACTACCTTGTGGGATAGATTCCATTGCATAAGGAGCCTTGACATGCTAGGAAGAAAAACAGGCGCAGGCCTGCTGGCGATAGGCGTCGGCCTTGCGATGTTTGCCGAGGCGGACGCGACAGAAGCAACGAATGCGGACTCGTCTGCCGTCTATGCGGCTGGCCAGACATCGCTGGCGAACGGAAAGATCACCGTGGAATACGACGAGTCCGGCGACATCACGCAGCTGCGCATGAATCCGGACGGCGAAGAGACCCTGACTCTGTCGGGCGAGACGCTCTCGTTCGCCGACGGAGCGAAGATCGTCGTCGCGCAAAACGGCGTCTCGTGCATTTCCAACGCGATCGCACGCACGGGCACGCTTCAGCTCGGCGCGCTCACCAATACGCCGTCATGGCATACCGGCGTGAAGCTGACGGCGAACGACTACACCGTCATGTTTCCGGATACGCGCCTCGACGACATTTCGCCTATCTCGTCTGACTCGTCGCGCTCCGGCAACACGGGCATGACGATGGGCGCAAAAAAATATTATCCTTACTGGGTGTCGAGAGACGGCGATTCGATGACCGTCGAGCTGCAGGCCTTCGACGACAAGTTTATCAAGGGCGTCCTGCTGGAACTGAAGCAGATAGGCGACGACGTGTGCGGCAAGGTTCTCAAGGCCGGGCATTTCGGGACGAACAACACGAACCTGCTCGGATTCTGCATGTTCGGGAGCACGGGCTTCAGGCCCTCGACAGGAAACTACGACTATAGCCTCACCGCGTCCGACAACGGCGTATCGAAGGGATACGGCGTGGTGGAACTGACGGTCGGGCCGCGTCGCGAAACGTACGATTACGACGGCAACCTCCTTTCGGACGCATACGACACGGTGGTGGCCAGGGACGTGCGTCTCGAAGACATCGAGATCCTTTATGCGCTCGGCTGCAACCACAAGTCGCTCAAAGGATTCAACCGCTTCGCCATGAAGCCGCATCACGTGAAGCTTGAGAACGGCGTCCTCTCGGCGCAGATGTTCAACCTCGGCGATGCGTACACCAAATGCGTCAAGATAGAGCTTCGCCAGAGCGGCAGCGACGTAGTCGCCCGGGTAGCCTACGCGAAGTACATGAAAGACCATGCCGAGGAGTATGACTTCGACGTGACGGGCATCGACTACACCGTCGCGACCGAGGAAAACTACACCAGCAACTTGTATGGATATGGAACCGACATGCTCGCCTTGCGGCGCAAGTCGCGCAACAGGCTGGTCTTGCCGACGCATGGCTTGCGGACAATCAGCTACCCGCTCAGCGGAAAGGGCATGGAGGTGACATTCGACGCGGGAACGTCGTCCCTGGCCGCAGACGCCTCCGGCACGACGAGGGTCAATCCGGCGCTGTACGGAACGACGTACACCACGCTCACCACGGAACACGCGCTGAAAGACATCACCGTGACGGCCGGACGCATCGGCGGCAGCTGGTGCTACGGCGCGACCGGGAGTAATTCGCTCGTGGTCGACTGGCGCAACAACGGGAGAACCGCATCGTGCCAGATACATGCCAAGGACGGGGAATCGGTCAAGGGAGTGGACGTGGAACTGCGGCAGAACGGCGGAACCGTGGAGATACGGTGCAAGCAGGCGGTCTATCACGCGACGAAGGCATCGGAATATTACGGCATCAAGAGGGTGGTGCCGGGGACGGACGACGCGACGACGCAGACGCTTGCGACGTCCGCCACCGGAAAGGCGTACGCGCTTCTTTGGCTGGATTACAGCGTGACGCCAGCATCGTACAACATAGTGAACATGAAGGCGGCGAACACGATGACCGACAGCGCGTTCGTCATCAAGGGCGACGCTGCGCGTGCGCTCGAATGCTACGTGGCTCATGCCAACGCGCTTCCCAAAGGGGCGACGGAATGCTACGGCGATTCGGGGCTTCATATAGCGGTCACCGCACTTTTCAACAACGGCATCAGCAACGGCGGATCGGAAATCACGATGCATCCCGGAAGCCGCCTCTACCAGAGCGGCGCGCAGTCGTTCAGGTGCGTCGGGCAGAAGGTAACGCTTGACGCCGCGACGCTTTACGCGTTGTACGAGACGACGGACGTGTCTTACGCGAACGAGCTGTCGCTCTTGAACGGTTCGCACGTAAGCGGCGGAAGGCTGCAGGTCGGCTACACGTTCTCCCCGTATCCCACGTGGACAATCGCCGGAGCGGGCGCCGTCACGAACGATGCCGACCTCGTCGTCTTTTCGCTCAACAAGGATTCCAGGGACGGTTCGGCACGGCGAATCGTGTTCGACGTAGACGACACCGTACCTGGCCCGGACGTCGATTTTGTCATGAACGGCGACATAGCCAACGACACGTCCTACTATTGCGCCGCTTTCGACAAGGCCGGGCCGGGAACAATGGAGATGAACGGCGGCATCTCGTGCACGAACCTCTCAGCGAAGGTGTCTGGCGGAAAGCTCGTCCTCAACAGATCCGGCATAACCGCCGCAGGGGCGTCGTTCCTGCTCGCAGGCGGCGCGCTGGAATTGGCGGCTGGGACGACAAACGCCGTGTCGGGCGTGACGCTGGAGGGGTCGGCGGCGCTTTCCGTTGGAGTCGGGGCGGCGCTGGAGATGGCAACCTTGTCGGTGCCGGACGGCGCGACGCTTGAGATCGGCTTCGGGGACGGCATCGATGCGAGGGCGCTGAAAGTGTCCGAGACGCTGTCAGCCGAAGTTCTCTCCAGGATATCGCTCGACGGCAGGCGCGCCGCGCAGTCCGGCAGCGGCTATCTCTGCGTCGGCGGTTTTATCATCAGTGTCCGTTAGACGGTTCCAGGCCTTTCCTCCGCCTTGCAATCGTCCGCCGTTTTGCTATCCTATTCCGCATGGAAAGCCAAGGCCTTACGATCATCGACTACTCCGTCGTCGCAGCGTTCTTCGTCGTGATGGTGGGGGTGGGGGTATACTTCTCCCGCCGCAAGCAGGACGCCGGGACGTTCTTCGGCAGCGACAAGTCCGTTCCCTGGTGGCTCTCGGGCATCTCCTTCTACATGAACAGCTTCTCGGCGCTCGCGTTCGTGATGTACTCTGCCCTCGCCTACAAGTACGGTTGGGTGCCCGTCACGGTGAGCTGGCTTTCCGTACCGGCCGTGCTGCTGGGCGCACGGTTCCTCGCCGTCCGCTGGCGGCGCGCCGCCAAAGGCAGCCCCATCGACTTCATCGCCACGCGCTACACGCCCGCGATGTGCAAGTCCCTCGCGTGGCTCGGCCTGCCGATGCAGCTCCTCGACAACGCACTCAAGCTGCTCGCCATCGGCACCGTCGTGGGCGTGGGCATGGGCTTCCCGCTCGACTGGGCCATCGCCGCCTCCGGACTCATCATCGTCCTCTACACGTTCCTCGGCGGGCTAAAGGCCACGCTCGTGTGCGACTTCATCCAGTTTTTCGTCATCCTCGCCGTCGTCTTCACGCTCCCCTTCCTCTGCCTCGGCAAGGTGGGAGGATTCGCGGGCTTCATCGACAAGGTGCCGCCCGGTTTCTTCTCCTTCACCGCCGGCAAGTACGATTGGCCCTACATGATCGTCTTCTTCCTCATGGTCGGCTCCACCCTCTCCACCAACTGGTCGCTCGTCCAGCGCTACTACTCCACGAAGTCGGACAAGGACGCGAAGAAGATGGCCTACCTCGTCTCGGCCCTCCTCTTCCTCGGCCCGCCGCTCTTCTTCTTCCCCGCCATGGCCGCGCGCATCTTCATCCCCGACATCCCCGAGGCCGACATGAACGGCGTCTACGCGATCCTCTGCCGGGCCGTCCTACCGGTCGGCATGATGGGCATGGTCGTGGCTGCCATGTTCTCCGCCACCATGAGCTCGCTCGCCGGCAACTTCAACGCCGCCGCCAGCGTGCTCGTGAACGAGATCTACGGACGCTTCGTAAAGCAGGACACACCTGGCAAGCGCATGGTCGCCGCCCGCGCCGCAACGGTGTTCGTTGGCGTGGCCGTGATCGCCCTCACCTTCGTCATGCAGTACGCGCAAGGCGCGGACGACCTCTTCAACCTCACGAACAAGGTGTTCGGCGTCTTCCTGCCGCCCGTCTCGATTCCGATGCTCGTGGGCGTGTTCTCCAAGCGCCTCTCGAAGCGCGCCGGCCTCTGCGGGCTCGTGGGCGGCATGGCGTTCGGCCTCGCGATGTTCGTGGCCGGCGCCTGGTGGCCTGTCCTCCGCGAGATGAAGCCCTGCTACCTCGCCACCGCCGCCGCCACCATCTTCTTCCTTGTCCTCGGCGGCATCCTCTTCAAGGACACGCCTGAAGAGCGCAAGGAAGTCGAGAACTTCGTCGGAAGGCTGAGCGCATGAACCCCAAATGGATTGACCTGCAGATCAACGGATACGGCGGAATCGACTTCAATTCCGCCGGACTAACCGTAGAGATGGTAAAGGCCGTCACGCGGCGAATCGCCGCCGACGGCACCGCCGGCTACCTGCCCACCCTTGTGACGGGCGACCCTGAGATCGTCTGCGCCAACCTGCGCATGATCGCCGAAGCCCGACGCACGGACGCGGAATGCCGCGACCGCATCCTCGGCGTCCACCTCGAAGGCCCCTTCATCTCGCCCGAACCGGGAGCCGTCGGCTCGCATCAGGTGGAGTGGGTTCACGCGCCTGACCTCGCGCTCTTTAATCGTTACATGGAGGCGGCGGACGGCGCGGTTCGGCTCGTCACGGTGGCGGCGGAGATCGACGGCATGCCCGAATTCGTGAAGGCGCTCTCGGCGCGTGGCATCACGGTGTCGCTCGGCCACCAGATGGCCGCCACGCCCGCCGAAGTCGAACCTTGCCTCGCCGCCGGCGCCAAGGCGTTCACCCATCTCGGAAACGGCATCCCCAACATGATCCCACGCCATGCCAACATCGTCATGACGGCCCTCGCCGAGGACCGCGCGAGCGTGATGTTCATCCCGGACGGGCACCATCTCCCCGACACGATGCTCAAGGTCTACTGCCGCGCCGTGCCGCTCGACCGCCT
>CAMNLN010000126.1 GCA_946543025.1 uncultured Verrucomicrobiota bacterium | reverse complement strand
TGGTGCCGGAGGAGGGACTCGAACCCTCACGTACTTGCGTACGGCAGATTTTGAGTCTGCTGCGGCTGCCATTACGCCACTCCGGCCGAAAAGCGTCTAGAGTATACCAAAACAGTCTGGCCGATACAACGGGAAACTACGCGCACGCCTGCTTGCAAAAGATCTTATAGGTTTCTCGAAAGTCCCGCTTCTCCGCTTTTGCTATACTGTGCGCCATGAAACCACACATGCTAGCGACAATCCTGGCGGCCTTTGCGTGCGCGACACCCGCAGACGGACAGGCGATCGGGCAAAAAATGCAGGTCTCGTTCGACGGGCAGAACGTGCTGCGGTCGATCAAGGTAGGCAAGGCCACGTTCGCGACGGGCGGCGGCGACCTGTGGACGGCCGAGTTCTCGGACGGAACGAACCGCGCCGTCCGCGCGCAGGTCGCCGCCCGCGACGCCGCCTCCTGCACGCGCACCGAGACGGACGCGCAGATCACGCTCGTCTGGCGCGACCTCCCGATACGCGGCGAGCGCGGCGTCCTCGACGCCACCGTCACGATCGAGAAGCGCCCAGACGGCTCGCAGGCGTGGAACCTCGCCTTCGCGAACCGCTCGCCGCGATGGACGCTCATGACCACGGCATTCCCGCGCCTCAACCGCGTGACGCCCGACGGCGCGGGGGACGTGCTGCTGCCCGCGAACGACCACGGCGCGCAGCTGTTCAGGAAGCGCGTTGCCCAGCCCAAGCCCTTCCGCCGCGCCTACCTCGGCTACTGCCCGATGATCGCCGGCTTCTTCCTCGGCACGGACGGCCTCTACTTCGTCCCCGAAGACCCCGAGGCGCGCATCAAGAGCCTCGTGGTGGAGGGCGAGCAGAACGCCCGCTACGAGACGACCGTCGAGAACGCCGGCGTGCCGGGCCAGGCCGCCGAGGGCCCGCGCTACCCCGTCGTGCTCGCGCCGCTCAAGGGCGACTGGTGGAGCCTCGCGCGGCGCTACCGCGCCTATGCGCTCAAGCAGAAATGGGCCGCGCGCGGCCCCATCAAGGACATCCCCGACTATCCTCGCCGCCTCTGCGAGATTCCGCTCTGGATCAACATCCACGGCTACCCCGCCGTGGCGTCCAACGTCCTCGCGCGCGCCAAGGCGATCTTCCCCGGCTTTTCCACGGGCCTCCATTGGCATCTCTGGCAGCACTCCGGCCACGACGTGAACTATCCCGAATACTTCCCCGCCCAGCCCGGCACGAAGGAATGCATCGCCGCCTGTCAATCGATCGGACAGGAACCGATGCCTTACGTGAACGGCCGCCTCTGGTCGGCCTCCACCTGCGGCTTCCTGATGGCCGAGCCCTACGCCGTCCTGCGGCAGGACGGCACGCGCTACGTGGAGAAGTACGGACGCCTCACCGCGCCGCTCGCCGTGATGTGCCCCACCTGCCCGCAGTGGCAAAGGGTCGTGCAGAACTTCACCGGACGCATCCTGGACGAGCTGGACGCAAAGTCGATCTTCATCGACCAGATCGGCGCGGCGCCCGGCATCCCCTGCTTCGATCCCGCGCACGGGCATCCGCTGGGCGGCGGCAAGTGGTGGCGCGAGGGCTACGAGAAGATGATGGCGCCCGTCCGCCGCGCGTGGAACGCCAAGGGCGCGTTCATCACCACCGAAGGCTCGGGCGAGATGTGCCTGGACATGGTGGACGGCTACCTGCAGGTGGTCGTGCGCGACCCGAAGGACGTCCCCTTCCACAACGCCGTCTACTCCGGCTACACCACCTATTTCTGCAGCCCCGAAAACAACGACGACGATCCCGCGGCCTTCCGCGCGCTCCAGACGCGCGAACTCCTCTGGGGCAACGCGCTCGGCTGGTTCCTGCCGGATCTCCTCGACAAGCCCGACAAGTGCGCGATCCTCAACCAGCTCTGCGCCTTCCGCCAGAAGAACCTCGACGCGCTCGCCTACGGCAACCTGCTCGACGAGCTGCGCTTCGCGGAACCCGTCGGCAAGACGACGTACGAATGGCTCGGACGCCGCCCGCACCACAGCCTCTACGATCCGGCCTACAAGCTGCCGCCGAGCAGGTTCGCCACGCTGACGGACGTGCGCGGCAACTGGTGGCGCACGGCGGACGGGAAGGTCGTCCTGCTGGCCGCGAACCTCACGGACCGCGAGCAGCGGATCGTCTACCGCGTCTACGGCACGGACAAGACGGCCGTCCTCGTCCTCGCCCCGCACGAGCTCGTGCGGAAATAGCGTCGGGTCAGGGAACGACGGGGAGGTCGCGGTTCGCGTAGCGGGCGAGGACCGCGTTCGCGTGGCAGGCCAGGACGCCGCGCGGGTCGCGCGCGTACGCTTCGTACACGGCGCGTCCCTTCCCCTGCCAGTCGCCGCACGCGAGGAGCGCCCGCGCCAGCGCCAGTTCGCGCAGACAGCGGTCCATCTCCGGCCCCAGGCCGTACCCGCCCTGCGGCGGCAGCTTGCGGAAGTCGTCCACGGCCCAGCCGGAGAACCCCGGCTTCTCCAGCATCTTCGCGAGCGGCTCCGCCGCGCGCGGATCGCCGAGCGCCTCGAGGCCGAGCGTCACGGCACGGACCGACGCGAGCGACGACCCGCCATTCACTTCCGCGAGCCGCCCCAGAAGCGGCGCGAGCGCGCGCTTGCTCTTCGTCCGGCCGAGCGCGAGCATCATCCCGATGCCGTCCATGCTGCCGCCGCCGTAGCAGTGCCCCGCGCGCAGGCGAAGCTGCCGCTTCTCGCCGGAGACGATCTCCGCCAGCCGCTTCGCGCCCGTCGCGTCGCCGAGAATGCCGAGCGTCTGGGCGTAGATCTGCATCGCCGCCGTGTCCTTGCCCACGGCCTTCTTGTACGCCTCGCGCAGGTACGGGAGCGCGCGGTCGGGATAGCGCATCACCGCCCAGCTGCCCTCGTAATGGTTCGTCATCGTGGCGACGTGCGCGGCGATCTGCGCGTCCGTCAGCTCGGCGTCCGTCTCGGGCGTCCAGTCCAGCACCTCGGGGCGCAGATTGCCGATCTCCACGAGATGGCGCTGGAGCGCCTTCACGTCGATCTTCCGGAAGTCGCCGCCCGCTTGCGCCGCGCGCGCGGCGGCGCGGCCCGCCGCGTAGCCCTCGTTCATCAGGTCGGCCTGCATGCGGGCCATGGGATTCACGTCGCGCGCGCACCCCTTCCCGAGGCCGATCGCGCAGATGTTCGAAAGCCCCTTCGGCAGGAGCGCGCGGAGCGGCACGTTCACGTTGAACGGGCCGCGCTCCCCGGGCGTCGCCTCGGCGACGTAGCAGAAATCGTCCACCAGGTAGCCGTGCGAGTCCTGCCGGCTCAGCGCCTGCACCACCGTGTCCGGAAATCCGCGCTTCGCCACCACGTCCCAGCCCTGCACCACGAGGTCGGGCACGATGCGGCGGCGCTCGCGCGAGTCGGCCACCTGCGAGATGTCCCAGGCGTCCGGCGCGCCCGCGCGCGCCCGCAGGCCGAAGAGCCACATGTCCCACGCGCACGGGTCGTTCACGAAGCCGAAGTCCGAGTTGATGCCTCCGCGCCCGAGGCGCTGCGGCGCCTGCCCCGCGCTCTGGAGGGCGAGTTCCTGCGGACCGAGGAAGACCGTCTCCGCGCCGGCCGCGGCCGCCACGTCCGCGTTGCCCGTACCGTCGACCACGCTCTTCGCCAGCACCACGCCGCGCCCCTGCGGCGTCACCACCACCACGCCGAGCACCGCGCCGTCCTTCACGTACGCGCCCTCTCCGAAGACGCCGTTCCACGTCTCAACGCCCGCATCCTTCGCCCAGCGGCGCAGCACCTCGGCACGCTGGTAGAGACGGTTCTCCGCCCTGATGCCGCCCACCGCCTTCTTGAAGTCCGCCGTGAAGCCGCAGTGGTTGCCGTCGTAGTAGCCGAGGATCATGCCCTCGGTTGAGACGCCGCCGAGGACGTGAAGGTACTCGACCGCGAGCGTCTTCGCGCCCGCGCGTCCCGCCGCGATGGCGGCCGGCGCGCCGGCGGAGCCGGCCCCCACCACGACCACGTCATATTCGCCCAGGACGGGCAGCTCGCGCGCGGGCGACGGAATCGTCTTGCGGGACAAGCCTCTCTCGTAGGGACGCAGACCGTCCAGCTCCTCGCGCACGGCGGCGGTCGTTTCGGCCGCGCCGGCGCGCGCCCCACCCGTTTCGACCGTCACGCCGGCGAGCGCGCCGCGAGACTTCGCCGCCTTGGCCGCCGCGCGGCCGAGCGCCGTCCCCTGGCGGATGCGATCTTGCAGGCCGGCCGCGCCGTCGATCGGATAGACGTTCTTCCGCGCAGGCGACGGCCGCCGCGGCGAGACGAGGCAAAGCAGGTTCGCGTCGTCCAGCATGGTCGTCGTCCAGGTGAGATCGCGCGCCTTGGCCTCCGCCGCCGCGAACGACCGGTAGGAGCCGTCCGCCATCGGGAGTTCGAACGTGCAGCGGTAGACGCGCGCCGTCACGGGCTGGCCCGCGAGCGCGGGGTCGCGCCCCGAGAACCTCGCCTGCGACACGTAGTATTTCTGCGGCAGCTCCTCCGTCGTCACGCCGTCCGTCTTCGGCGGCGCGCCGGCCACCACCACGCGCGAGAAGCGCGTCGTCCCCTTCACGCCCGGCACGGGTTTTCCGAAGCGCGTCACGACGTTGTACGCCGTCGCGTCCACGACGGCCTTCGCGAGAATGGCCTGCCGGCCCGAGCGGTTGGCCACGACGACGCCCGCCACCTCGCCGTTCGCGTCGCGCAGGAGGTCGGTGGCCGGGCTGCCGGTCAGGAAACGCACGTCCGCCTTCACGAGCGCGGCGTCGAACTGGCGCTTCACCTTCAGCGGCGACGGCGGCTCGCTTACGCTCCGCGCGTCCGCCCGGCGAAACCAGATGCGCGTGACGAGCTGGTGCTTCGCCGCCGCGCCCTTGGCGAAGGAGAGATTCACCTTGTGCAGCTCGGCGTCCACGTCGCAGGCGTAGGTGACCACCTGCGCGCGGCCCCGGTAGTAGTCCCCTTCGCACGTCCACGTCTTCGGCTGGCGCCGGAGGATGAACGTCTTGCCCTTGAACGGACCGTCCGTCACCGTCGCCGTCACGCCGTCCGTCGCCGCCGCGCCGCGCGCGTAGACGCTTTTCTTGGCGGTCGTCACGTGCACGCCCTCGGTGGCCATGCCGCGGCGTTCCATCACGAGCGCCTCCAGGCGCGCCACGCGCGTCGGCTCGTCGAGGACGCAGCGCACCGTCACGTCCTCCTCGAAGAGCACGACGTCCGCCGGGCTCGGCGGCAGGCCCGGCTCGCTCAGCTTGTCGGACCCGTCGTTGCGGTAGATCCACGGCCCCTGCGGCTGGGGACGGTCGAACGTGTAGGCGTAGTGGGCCGTGTCGCTCGATGCGGCCCAGAGTTCCTTGACGAGCGGCTCGACCGGCTTCTCGCCGGGCGCGAGGCCCAGCTCGAGCGTCCCGGCCATGTCCTCGCCCAGATAGGGGAAGCCGCCCGCGAGGAACACGGACGCCCCCGCCTCGCGCGCGGCGAGCGCGGCGGCCACGCCGCCCGCGCTCCCGCCCACCACGGCCACGTCCACCTCGGCCGCCACGGGAATTTCCCGCGCCGACTCCGTCACCGTCGCCGCCTGAAGCGCCGCCCCGGCGAGTCCTGCCACCAGCATCGTCGTCTTTTTCATTTCCAGCCTTTCTCCGGACCGCACCTTGCGGCTCAACGGATCGAGATGAAGAAATGGCAAGGCCGCAAATCCCTCGTCAGGACGGTGACGTCGTCGTACACGCGCCGCTCGAAGCCGACCGCCTTGCCGTTCGCGTCCTTATGGATAAAGATATAGACCGGCTCCAGCGTCGCCTTCCAGACGCCTGGCGCCACCTCCCGCACGTTCACCTCCATGTGCCCGTAGTGCTTGCCGCCGTCCACGAGGACGTTGTTCTGGTCGTAGATCTCGGGCGCGTCCTTCTGCGCGCGGAACACCTCGTACCGGTTCGCTTCCTTGGTGATCTGCTTGCCGCGCAGGCCGTCGCCCGCCGTGCCCATGTCGAACACGTTCAGGACGTACGGGCGCGTGGTGCCGTCGGGCAGCGTCTCGACGCCGGGAATGCGCGAATGCTCCATGATCTCGTCGTGCCCGCACAGCCAGCCCGCCACGCCGTAGCGCAGCATCGTGTCGGTGAGCGCGCGCACGGCGCGCCCCGAAAGCCACTCGCCGCTCTCCGTCACGTTCGTGCGGTTGTGGTAGCCCACGGAATACGGGCAGTGGTGGTTCACCACGAAGGTGAACTTCGCCTTCCGCTGCGCGTCCGCCAGGTTGTTCGTGAGCCACGTGTACTGGCGCGAGCCGGGATTGAAGTCGGGTGAGCGGGAGGACGGCAGGCCCCACTTGTTCGCAGGGCAATTCGGATCGCGGAACAGATAGATGTCCGTGTCCTTCTCCACGTCATAGTCGTCGCCGTTGTTCGTGTCGAGGAAGATGAACGTCACGGGGCCGTAGTCCACGCGGTGGAACATCTGGCTGCGGTCGCGCGCGTCCACGTCCGAGAAGTCCACGCCGTTCGGCTCCACCTCGAAGTAGGAGAGGTATTTCTCCACGGCCACCTCGCCGCCAGAAGGCTTCTCGCAGTTGACGGTACATCCGGCGGGCTTCGGCGTGGCGTCCTGCAGGTCGTGGTTGCCGATGGCGGCGAGGATCGGGACGGAGCCGGCGGGGTCGTTGTACGCGCCCGCGTTGTGCCGCCAGAATTCATCCCAGTTCTGCTGCTTGCCGCCCTGCGCCGCCAGATCGCCCGCGATCACGAAGAGGTCGGGGCGGCGCTCGACCATCCGCACGATGTTGGAGGCGTAGCCATCCGTCTGGTCCACGTAGTACTTCGTCACGCTGTCCGGACGGGTCGTCCTCGTGCTCGTCGCGCCCGTGACCGTGTTGGAGACGATCACCGTGTCCGTCGTTTCCCACGTCTCGTACGCGCCCGTCGACCCCGGCTGCGTCTCGCTGTCGTTGTAGTAGATGAAGCGGACGGGCGAGTCCGGGCCCGGCGACGTCTTGAACGCGTTCGTGTACGCGACGCCGCTCGCCAGCTCCACCGCGTAGCGGTAGACCGTGCCCGCCGTCAGGCCCGTGATGCGATGCCGATACTTGTATTGATCGCCATGGACGGCCGAGTCGCTTTTTGACGCGATGTTGTTCGTGAGCGCCGCCGCCCACGTCCCCATCACCGCCTGGCGCCGGACGGGACCGCCCTCCTGCCACCACGAGATCATGGCCGCCTCGCCATCCCCGCCCTTCGCGAACCAGATCACGCTCATCGCGTTCGTGGCCGGATGCTGCAGGTAGGGCGTCACGCTGAACCCCGTCGTCGTGTCCGCGAAACCGGTCACGGAGCAACTGGCGACGGCGCCGATCTTCGCCTTGCCGGCGATCCCCGCATTGCCGCCCAGGTCGACCAGGAATCGCGAGTAGGCGCAGCCGACCAGCTCGCCGATCTTGGCCGTCGCCAGCGGCGAGGACATGGCGCCGAAGTTCGCGCAGTTGCGCAGCTTCGTGCCGTCGTCCACGTAGCCGACGATGCCCGCGAGACCGTCGCTGCCTGCCTTGACGGGATTGTACGTGCCCGCCGACATCGTGAGCGTACCGTTGTTGACGCATCCGTCGAACAGCACGTAGTCGTCGTCCACGTTGTTCCGATCCTGCGTGAGGACCGTGATGCCCGCGCACTTCGTATACGTGCCGTAAAGCGACGCGTTGTTCGTGCAGTCCTTCACCAGCGTCTCGACGTTCGCGCCGCCGCCGCACGCGCGGATCGCGATGCCGGCCACGTTGTGCGTGCAGGGCTTGGCCGCCGTGCCGAACGAACCCTCCGCCACGAGGCCCTGGAGCGTCGCGCCCAGGCCCGCGTGGCCGACGATCGAGCATCCCCATTCGCCGCTCGTGAAGGCGCTGCACGTGATATTGCTGACCGTAAGGTTCTTGATCGTCCCGCCCTTCACTTGGTTGAAGATGCCGCCGTAGTTGCGTTGCGTGAAGTCGACGTTCGAGATCCTGTGCCCGCCGCCGTCGTACGTGCCGGTGAACGGAACGCTGGCGGCATCGTCCAGGACGGCCGCGTACGTGCCGATGCCGGCGAACGGCCCCGCGGCGGACATGTCGATGTCCGCCGTCTGCCGATAGCAGAGGCCCGCGCCCGCGCCGGCCGCGACCGCGTCCTTGAGGGCGACGAGGTCGTCCGCGTCCGCGATCTCGTACGGATGCGCCGCCGTGCCGTTCTGGCCGGGCGTCGCCGTTCTGGGGAAATAGCCGCCGACATCTGCGAGAAGCGACGAGCCGGCCAGCAAGGCGCACACCGCACCAAGGACTCTTCTGGCAAGCTTCATGTCCAACCGGTCCCTGTTCCCGGTTCGCCTCTAGCGCTGGACGCGGGCGTTGCCGGCGTAGACGTCCCACACCTGCTTCTCGTCCGCAGGCTCGGCGTAGTCGTTCAGCGACGAGGCGGCCATCACGCCGCTCGCCCAGCCGAACTGGAGGCACTTCTCGCCGCTCCAGCCCTTGAGGACGCCGTACAGCAGCCCGCCCGTGAAGCCGTCGCCGCCGCCGATGCGGTCGAGCACGTCGATGTCGCGCGGCTCCTCCACGAACCACTTGCCGTCCGCGCGCAGGATCGCGCCCCACAGGTGATGGTCGGCGCTCACCACCTGGCGGAGCGTGGTGGCGAACATCTTGGCGTTCTTGTACTTCTTCGCCACCTTCTCGATCATCTCCTTGAAGGAGTCGATCTTGCCCTTCAAATCCTTGCCGCCCGCCTCCGGACCCTTCATGCCGAGGCAGAGCTGGAAGTCCTCCTCGTTGCCCACGAGGATGTCGGCCACGGACGCGATCTGGTGGAACGCCTTGGCGAGCTCGGCCTCGCGGCCCTTCCAGAACGTGGCGCGGTAGTTGAGGTCGAAGCTGACGAGCGTGCCGTACTTCTTGGCGGACTTCGCGAGCGCGAGGCAGGCCTTCGTCGTCTCGGGGCTCATCGCGGCGATGAGG
>CAMNLN010000125.1 GCA_946543025.1 uncultured Verrucomicrobiota bacterium | reverse complement strand
CGGGGATGCGGCGCATGACCAGCTTTGTGGTACGATAGAGATTGTTCGTGAGGCCGCCTTCCGGCAGCGCCTTCTCGCTCACGTAGTAGCGCAAGGGCGCGTTGGTGTAGGACAGGTCGATCACCATGTAGTCCGGCGGGATCGTCACGTCCCATGCGCGGACTTCCACGGACACCTCGTTGTTGGTGAACACGTGGTCTGGCCACGATGCGCGCGGATGCCACACGATCAGATGGTCGCCGGGCGCGACGCGCCTGTTCACGTCGCCGTCGATGTTCGAGAAGTTCTCCTCGCCGATGGAAACGCCGTTTGTCAGCACGTCCACCGTCACGACGGCGTCGGTCTCCTCCAGCGTGTAGCCGATGGTGACGAGCCGTGTAGTCGTATTCTGTGAGAACGTCACGGAGTCCGCCTTGATGACGGGCGTGGAGGCGACAAGCGCCGAGGCGGCGAGCGCCGCGAGCAGAGAGAGACAGGTCTTGGTTTTCATTGTCATGTCCTTTCAGTTTTTCAGCGGAAGATGATCATGGTGCCGGCGGCGTCCGAGCGCATGTTGTGCCCAACGCTCCGAACGGCGGAGGGAATGCGAGAATCAAACTCGCCGACGAAGTCCCCCCAGCGCGCGGCAGGAACGACCGAGTTGAATTCGGTGGCGATCGTGCCGGACCGAACTGCGACGAACGTGCGGTTCGTCGCGCCGGTGAACTGCCAGTCCACGGCTTCAGCGGTACGCGCCAGGCCGACGGCCAGCGCAGCGCCAATCACGATGCAAAAGGTTTGCCGCATGATATGCTCCTTTGTCAAATTACGCAAAAAGGATAACACACCGTCGGCGCAAAAATTTTCAAGAATCAATCATAATGTTTTTTGCAATGCCAACATGTCGCGCCCTTTGATATACTTCCCCTGCCATGAAAAGGGATAACGACAGCGAGGCGTTCTTCCACTTGACGGACGGGCGTCCGCCAGGCGACGACCATCCTCTTGGGCGGCTCGGCACCACAAAGGAGCGCAAGACCATTTCGCTCGCCGACGACGGCCTGCCGTTTGTCGCGGGCATCGGCCACACGCGCTACGCGGTCGCGCACGCCGCCTTGCCCGAGCACGTCCATATCGGCTGCATCGAGCTGCACTACTGCCTGTGCGGTTCCATCGACTTCGAGATCGAGGGCCGCCGCCACACGCTTCTGCCGGGCGAAGTGTGCCTCACCCAGCCCGACATGCGGCACCACCTCGTCTCCAATGCCAAGGGACACCAGCACTACTGGCTCCTGTTGGATATCCCCTCGGCCCGGAATGCCGCGCGGGCGTTCGGGCTTCCTCCCGCAGAGGCGCTGGAGCTACGCCGCCGCCTCACGTCGATTCGCCGACCCGTGTTTCGCGTTGACGACCAGATGAAGCAGCTGTTCCACGAGCTTTTCGAGACGCTGGGCAAGTTGTCGCATGGCACCTACCGCACGCTTGTTCTGCGGACGCTTCTCCTGCGCCTTCTCGCGATACTCGTGCAGGATGCCGTCCGGCAGGCGAACAGTCCCGCAGCCCCGTCTCCGCTCGTGCAACTCGTTGCCGACATCCGTACCCATCCTGAGGTCCGCCGTACCATTGAAGGCATGGCGCGCGTCGTCGGCAGATGTGAAAGCCTATTCTCCTCGGAATTCAAGCGCCTGACAGGCTTCCCCCCGGCCGCGTTCATCGCCCACTGCCGCATCCAGAAGGCCCGCGAGCTGCTTGAAAAAGGCGACATGTCGATTGCCGCCATATCACGCACGCTCGGCTATTCGTCGGTCGCGCACTTCTCGTCGCAGTTCTGTCTCTTCTGCGGGATGTCTCCGCGCAAATACCGTACCACCGCCTCTCAATCGACAACGGCCAGACAGCGATGAAAGCCCGTCGTCGTAGCCTCGACCATCCAATCCGTGGGCACCATGGTTCGCCGCATTGTATACTCGTTCGTCAAACGGACGGGAGCCCGCCAGTTCAAGTGACATTTGTCGGATCGGGGATTGTTTTGATACAATGGGCGCATGAAAAAATTAGCGTTGTCGTGGGCGCTTGCCCTTTGTGCTGTTGGGAACATGAAGGCCCAATCCGTCTTGTTCGGACGCGACGGCCTGGTGACGGACCGAGCGCAGGCCTTGGCGGAACTGGTGCCGTGGAAGGCGCCGAACACGGCCCTGCGTCTGGCGGACGAGAAGGTGTCAGACCTCGGCGGCGGGTCGTACGCGATCACGCGCACCGTGGTGAACGCGGGGGACGCGCCCGTGGCGTTCAAGGACGAAGTGCGCGTGCGCGACTGCTTTGCGGCCACACGCTACCTGATTCCGTGCGTCCTCTACAACGGCAACGAGTTCGGCACGCTCCAGACGCCGAAAGGCCTGACGCACGACGGTCAGCCGTGGGTGTTTTCGTACGAGCGCACCGGCATTCCCAGCTGCACGTTGACCGAGAACAAGGACGTCGGCTTCGCGCTGTTCGCCGCCGCCGACACGAAGGACTCCCTCGTGAGCGCCTGCTCGATCGAGTCCGCCGAAGGCGGAAGGTACGAGCATGTCGTCGTCCGGCCGGTCACCGAGGCGCCGGTCGTCTACGAATCAAAGGGCGTGTTCGGCCCGCGCACCGACGGCTACGTCACCTTGGGGCCCGGCAAGAGCTTCACGGCGACGACATACGCGTGCGTGTGCCCTCCGAAGTGGGAGAACTACGCGGCGGCGAGCCTGATCGAGAAGGCGCTTGCGCTCCTCAAGCCGGAACTCGCGCCCTGCATGCGGGACGAGGAGGTCTTCGACGTGGGGACCGAGTTCGTGAAGTCGCTGCTCTATCTCTTCCACGGCAAATGGCTCGTCATCACGCACTACTCGCCGCGGATCTTCCCGGACCAGCACGGCATGAAGATCACGCGCGAGGAGATGGCCGAGCGCCTGAAGTGGCCGTATTGGACGGACATGGGCACCTACCACGAGCGGTTCGAGGTCGGTTGGGCGGACCAGAACTTCCTGAACGCGCGCATGCTGGCCGTACGGGCCCTGGCGCGCGGCGAAAAGGACTTGCTGGAGAAGGCGATCGGCGTGTTCGACGCGTTCGTGTCCACGCAGCGCGAGAACGGGCTCCTTTACGCCTGCTGGGAGGTGAACACCTACCACAGGGAACGGGCCGTCCAGAAGTTTCCCGTGGACGTGTGCAACCTGGGGTGGGCCGCCGCCGAAGCCGTGCGCATGTACCAGCTCCTGAGGCGAAACGGCGTCGACAAGCCGGAATACCTCTCTTTCGCGCGCAAGATCTGCGACTTCTGCATCGCCCACTGGTCGGACGAGAACGGCTTCGGGAAGAGCTGGCACCTTGACGGGCGGCCCGGCCAGACCTTCGGCTCCATCGGCGGCTTCATGATCCCCGCGCTCATGGAGGTCTACGGCGAGACGCACGAGAAGAGGTACCTCGATGCGGCGCAGCGGGCGAGCGACTTCTACTACGCGCGCGACCTCGACAAGTTCGAGACGACCGCCGGCGCGCTCGACTGCCAGTGCATCGACAAGGAGACCGCCTACCCGTTCCTGCAGGGCTCGCTCATGCTCTACCGCGCCACGCGCGACTGTAAGCACCTCGCGCGCGCCGAGAAGGCCGCCTACTACTTCACCAGCTGGATGTTCTTCTTCGACGGCGTGTACGGGGCCGAGACGGACTTCGCGAAATACGGCTACCACACGACCGGCGGCACCTCTGTGAGCGCCGAACATACGGTCATCGACTCGTGGGGTTCGATCATGCCCCCGGACCTCTTCGAACTGGCGGAGCTCACCGGAAACGACAGCTGGCGTACGGTTGCGCGGCTCATGTGGGCCAACGCCATCCAGGGCATCACCACAGACCCCACGCAGCTCGTCCACGGCCAGCAACGTCCGGTCGGCGGACAGAACGAGGCCTTCTTCCAAGCGCGCTTCACAAAGTACCGTCCCGTGATCGAGGCCGGATACTGGAACGACTGCCTCCCCGCATGGGTGGGCGCGTACCGCATGTGGACCGTCGATCGCCTGCGCGCGAAGGGATTGAAGATGCGCTGAAGTCGGGCGGAAAGCGCACTGCCGGCACGTGCGAAAGCCTCTTCGCCTCGTCCTTCAAGCGCCTGACAGGCTACTTCTGAAGCAGGACGCCTTGGTGTCCGCAAGGGATGACGACCTTGCCGTCGCAGAACGCGGCGACGTCGGGATTGCCTGACACCTTCCAGTGTTTGAGGAACACCGGGCGTTCGGGATCGGCGAAGTCGTACAGCGCCACTTTTCTGCCGATGCGGCAGGTCTTCACCACGCGCGTACCGTTCGGGTCTTTGCGCGGGATGCCGTGCATCTGCGGACCGGGCAAGGGCTTCTGCGTCCATTTTGACCGATCCGCCGGATCGCCCTGGTTTGGGGAGAGGAGCGCATACCCCGTATTGAGCATGACGAGCGCCATGTCGTCCGAGAACCGGCAGATGCCGTTGGAGAGCGAGATGAAGTTGTACTTCGTAACGATCGAAATGCACGGCCGCGGCGTTGCCTTGAGGTCGAGCCAAATGATGCTCTTGTGCGCGTTGTTGTAGGCGACGTAACGCCCGCCGCCGATCGGCGCGTCCATCATGTACTTGTCCCAGCCCGGACATGTCCCGAATCGGAAAAGGTCTTTCGGGTTCGCAAGATCGGAAATGTCGTAGAGACGGCACCCGCCGTTGCGCGAGGAGAGGACCAGATGGTCGTGGTCCGCCTTCCACACGCAAAGCGCCACGTTGTTCCCCGGCCCGATCTGCGGCAGGCGACCGATCTCGCGGAAGCCAGCCGGTCCGTCGAGCTCGTAGAACCCAAATCCGTCCAGGCCCTCCGCCGTGTAGAGGCGCGGGCCGTCGATCTGCACGTCGAAAACGCGCGGACGCCCCGCCAACTCGCCGATCTTCTCGAAGCCCCCTTCCGGCCTGACCTTCAGCACGTGCAGTCCCGCGTCGCCGCAGGCGGCGTACACGACGTCGCCCGCCACGGCCACGGCGCGCGCCTGGCCGGGCTTCGACGGCTTCCACGCCCAAAATTCCTTCTCGTCCGTCGGGTACGGCTCGCGGAACGAAGCGTTCGCGGGCAAAATGCCCTGGTCAAACGTTTCCTGCGCCGCACCCTTCGCCGGAATGACGACTAGACCGCACCCCATGCCGCCAGCATAGACGCAGCCGTTGCCGACGGCCACCGACCCGATGCAGCAGCTGGGCCATTCGGGGTGATCTTCAACCGGCGCCGTCCAACGGTCCAGCACCTTCGGGCTCTTCGGATCGGAGCAATCGACGGCGAAGAGGCCGTTGTGCGTGGCCGCGCAGAACACGATGTCCGAGTTCGCGCTCGTGCGCGGCGTCCACATGTCGAGTCCGCGTTCGTAGAACGGCGGGTAGTCCGCGCGCCCCACGCGCTTGGGATGCGCGGGGTCGGACACGTCAAAGACGTCGAGCCCGTGTCCGCATCCTGCCCCGCGTCCCGCGCCGCCGTAGAGCCGCAGCGTCTCCGAATCGACGCCTTTGTACGGTAGCGTCGAGAGGTCGCGATGCTTCGCGTGGTGCCCCGTGGCGGCGTAGAGGTACTTCCCCTTCAGCCACACGCCGTCGCCGAATCCCCAGAGATCCTCGTAGGCCACCTGCCGGATGTTCCTCATGTCGCGCGCGTCGAACACGGTCAGCTTGCCCGTTCCCCAATCGCCGGAGTAGACGTAGCCGTCACGGTATTTCACGCTCTGCGACTCGTCCGTCTTGCGCATGGCGATGTGCGCGGGATGGTCGGGATCGGAGACATCGATGAACTCCACGCCGTTCTGGCGCTGGCCGAGGAACACCACGTCGCCCGCCACGTCTACGCCCGTCGCAAGCTCGCAGCAGTCGAAGCGCGAGCGGACGCGCGGATGCGCGGGATCCGTGGCATCCACGATCCACAGCCCCGCCTCGCGCGCGGAGACATACGCCATGCCGTTGCGCACCGCGATCTGCCGCACGCCCGCGAGGCCGTCCACGTGTCCCAGCAGCTTCGGCTTGAGAGGCTCGGCCACGTCGAACACGTAGAAGTCCGGCCCGCCGCCCGCGTACAGGCGGTTCCCCTCCAGGCACGTCGCCATGATGCGCGGCGAAATGCCCCCCACGATCGTTGGTGTGCCGAAAACATGCGCGCTGTCAGCCTGAGCGGCGAACGCGCTGCAGAAAAGCAAGCCGAATAGTCCATTCTTCATTGTGTCGATCCTTTCATGTCTTCAATCCGTCACATGATCCGGTCGCCCCAGAACGGCACGATGGCGGGCGTTCTCTCGGCCTCCGCGGCGTCCTTGCGCGCATAGGCCTGCTTGAACGTCCAACGGCTGCCGCCGATGGGATGGCCCAACTCCTGGTGGTGGGAAACGACCGCGAGACGGGGATGGAACGCGCGGATGCCGCGCGTCGTTTCGGAGGTGCCGTTCTTCATCCCCCAGCAATAGGCGTGATGGATCCACAGGTCGGGCGTGCGCGTGGGACGCAGGTCTTCCACGTTGTACGTGTCGCCGTTGTGCAGGATCGTGTAGTTGCCCACGGATACCTCCACCGGCATCACGAAGCCGCGCAGAAGCGTGTTGTGGTCGCTCTGGTACGTGCGGATCGTCACGTCCTTGATCGTATAGGTGCATTCGCCGCGCGAAAAGCCGCCCAGCCCGCCCTTGCGGCCGAGGCACGCGCCGTAGTTGTCCGCGAAGTTGGAGATCACCGTCTTGTGCCGCCCGTCCATCGCCTTGTAGAACGGCTGCGTGAAGTGGTCGCCGTGATTGTGCGAGATGATCGCGAAGTCCAGCTCGTCCGCGAGGACCGGCGCCATGCGATGGCAGAGGTCGATCGAGAAGAACGCCTCGCGCGTCTTGACGAGAACGCCCATGTTGTACACGTACCAGACGGCGGGGACGTCGTCCGCCTTCGTCTCGCGCGCCTCGCGCACGGCCTTCTCAAGCCCCGCGTCGTAGCGGCGCAGGACGGGCCAGCGCGCGTAGGCGGCCTCGCGCTCTTCCGCCGACAGCGTCGGACTGGCGTCACGATAGTCGGCGTACTCCTTCGGACGAATGCCGTCGATTTCCCTCTGGATGGCGTCCAGGTCTTCGCGCGGCGTCAACGAGACGCCCGGCAAAGCCGCCGCCAACGCGGCGCCCGCGCCGCCCACGAACATGCGTCGCGTCATGGCGTCATGCCTTCGCGTTGCGCGCCGTGAAGTCGTAGGCGCCGGTCACCTTCATCGACTCGTCGTCGGCCGTCACGTAGGCGACGGTGTAGGTGTTGCCTCCCGGCGCGACGTTCAGCACCACGTGCCCGGCGTCAAACGCCTCCGGCGCGATGTCGCGCACGAACGGCTTGCCCTCGTCCTCGAAGCGGCGCTCGGGCGAGAACACGGCTGGCGCGATGAGGCGCGGGCCGGGGTAGGCGGCGCGATCGGAAAGGCGCGTGAGAGAGTCCGCCGTGATGTGGAGCTGATCCCACATGCAGGCCGTCCACACGTGCGCCTGGAGCGCCGCGACGAGTTCGGTGGGCATGGAGTGGTGGGCGTGATGGTTCACCTTCGCCACGTCCACCGGGTCCAGCTCCTTCGCGAGTTCGGCCTCGATGTTGCGGCGCGTGCCGTCCGGCAGCTTCGGGGAGTCGGAGAAGTCGCCGGCCGTGTAGAAGCGGAACGGGCCGTACTGCACCAGCAGGCCGAGGCTCATGCCGTTCTCGTTCAGGCGCTTCGCGTTGTGCAGCTCGGCGTAGAGGTCGCGCACCTGGCCGTTCCGGCAGAGTATCTTGCCGTTGCCGGTGATGTTCGTGATGGAGAAGGACGGGTAGGCGGCGGCGTTCCTGCGCATCGCCACCTGGTTCTTCGCGCCCACCTTGAACTGCTCCATCTTCAGCCCGTCGCGCCGCATCAGGAAGTCGTAGACCTTGCGCATGTGGGGGTAGCAGTTGGAGTCGCAACGCTCGTCGGGGATGGGATCGTTGAAGTTCGGCCAGCCGCGGTCGAACGCCGTGCCGAACTTGAGCGTGTCGGCCGCCTGCATGAGGCCGCTCACGGAAATCTTCTTGCCGTTCCAGTCGCGCGGCGCGCCCGCGCCCCACGTGTCGCTGCCGCCGTGGTCGGAATGGTGGTGGGAGAGCATCATGTAGTCGACGGACGTCTTGGCGGGGTTGACGCGCGTCACGTAGCGGGAGACCCACTCGCCGGCGTTCTTCCGTCCGTTCGGAAGGATCCAGATGGCCAGCTTGCCGCGCGTCCAGGCGGGGTGGTCGCCGCAGTCGAGCAACATCGTGGTGCCGTCAGGCAAGATCCAGAACATGCTTTCCGCCACGCCCGTGTAGATGAAGTGGACCTGAAACTCGCCCGGCTTCCAGGGCGGCAGCTTCTGTCCGGCGAGGGGATGGCCCTTCCCCGACCAGACGGGGGCCGCCGTCTTCTCGTCCTTTGCCGGCTGCGTCGAGAAACAACCGCCCATCGCGCCGAACAGCGGCGCGAGCGCCGCCGATTTCATGAAGCTTCTTCTGTTCATCTTTTTCTCCTTGTCGATTGGCGGCTATTCTAGCAGTTTTCCCCCTCTCGCACAAGGCGGACACGGCCCACGAGCCCTTGCCGCCGCGCGATTTCATCGATCCGCTAGCGAACGCCGTTCCAGGCGGCGAAGCGCGCGGCGGCGAGGGCCTTGTACCTCGCCCCCGCGCCGCCGTTCACGAACGGATCGATGGAGATGCCGCCGCGTGCGGCGAACTTCCCGATCACCTCCATGTACTTCGGCTTGAGGAGCTTCACGAGGTCGTCGTAGATCACGTTCACCACGTCCTCGTGGAAGTCGCCGTGGTTGCGGAAGCCGAAGAGATACAGCTTCAGCGATTTCGACTCCACGAGCGACTTCGCCGGTATGTAGCGGATCGTGAGCGTGGCGAAGTCCGGCTGGCCCGTCTTGGGGCACAGCGTCGTGAACTCCGGGCATGTGAACGTCACCCAGTAGTCTCTTTCCGGATGCTTGTTGGCGAACGCCTCCAGCAGCGACGGATCATAGTCGCCCGTCCCCT
>CAMNLN010000124.1 GCA_946543025.1 uncultured Verrucomicrobiota bacterium | reverse complement strand
CGGTAATCAACAGATTCGCGCTCGACCAAATGCCGTAGTCGTCTCTTTCCGCTGCAAACACGATCGGATCTTGCGGCGAACCCGCGCTGAACGACAGCGTACCAACCTTGTTCACTTCATTTGACAGTATGCTGGCGTTCCTGAAGGTGATCGTCTTGTCCCAGCCGTCGGCAAACGCCTTGCCCGAGCTCCACTTCTCCATGATGTTGTGATTGAAGTTCTTGAAATCCGTATTGGCGCCGGACCGGAGCCAGAGGCTCAGGTCGTCCCAGTAGCTGGGCGAGGTGGGACTGCCGTTCCACGCCCAATAGTCCGCCCGCGCGGTCTGCACCGCGCCGAACGTTGCAAGCGCCATCACGCCGAAAACCGATATGCTCCTTTTCATAGTTCTCTTCTCCTTGTCATTTCACCGCGTACTGGCAGGGCTGGCATTCCACCGCCAGCCGCGGACGGCGATGGAATGCCGTCCCTACCTTTTTTGCAACTGCCTCACTTGGTTTGAAACCCTTCTTTCGACGAGATGACCGACAAAATGGCGGGAATGGCGGTTTTACCGCAGAATGAGCATCGTGCCGCTTGGGCGATCCACGAGGTAGAGACGCACGTAGTCAGGCGCGAAGTAGCGGCCCGCGATGAACGCCGCCGTGTTGGCCATCTTCAGCTCGTTGCCCGTCGCGCGCAGGAGTCCTCCCGGAATCTCGATGTCGCCGTGCTCGGTACCCGACGTGTAGTTGCCCAATGTCGTCCCGTTGAGCGACATGCTCACGGTATGGCCGGCTGTCGCCGTCCTGAACTTCATCCGCCAGTCGTAGTTCTGCAGGATATCGTCCGGCACGTCGAACTTGATGATCGTGTTGGTGTGGGCCGACGAGCCGTTGGCGCCGAAGAGGGCGCGCGCGCTGTCGAACCAGTTCGCGCCGATGAGCTGGTAGACGTTCGCGCTCGGGTTCTGGTATCTGCCCTCCATCGCGAACTCGTAGTGCGAGTTGTCGCGCTCGCCGTACTGCAGGGAACCGCCGAAGGAGGCCACGTCGATGTTGACCGGCGTGCCGCCCGCGTCCGTGCGCGTGACCTGCAGGACGTTGGTCGCCCCGGCGAGAAGCAGCGTCTCCGGCACGAACCAGCGCGTGGTCCGGCCCGGCCCGACGGTCTTCGTCCCCAAGTCCGCGCCGTTCACCGTCACGCGGAGCGTCCCCGCGCCAGACGCGCCCGTGGGCTTGATGCGGAACACCTCGGGCATCTCGGCCTCGCCCGTCGTGTTGAGCGGGAACCGGAACGTGGCGGTGCCGCCGGCCGCCAGCCCCGTCGGCGCGGTCCACCGGTCCGCATCCACGTCCGTCGTCGTCGCCGCGCCCGATCCGTTGAACTCCGTCGTCGCGTCGTTCTCCACGCCCACGCGCCAGAGGTCCAGACGCGGCCACGCCGCCGCCGCGCGCATTTCGGCCTCGGTGAGCGCGTTCGTCCACACCGCAATGCTCTGGATGCTGCCGCGGAACGTTTTCGACGCGTTGGCGGTGACGTTCGTGCTCCAGGCGACACGATCGCTACTATATTGCTCGGTTCCGATCATGAATGTCGCGTTGGGCTTCGGCGAGGCGTTGTATCCGTCGGGCACGGTCGCGGTGTAGTAGGTCGTATTGAACCATGCCAGCGTCGAGTTTGTGACGGACGTCGCGGTGCGCGAATCGTAGTAGCCGTCGCGCGAGACGAGCATCGCGACCTTCTGTCCGTCCACCGACAGGACCACGTCGTTCCAGGCATCGAGGTTGATCTTGCAGTAGTCGGTGCTCGGCTGCCAGCCCTTGCCCCCGCAATAAAGAGTCGCATTCGCCCAATGGTTCGTATTCG
This sequence comes from uncultured Verrucomicrobiota bacterium, assembly GCA_946543025.1. Classification (GTDB taxonomy): domain Bacteria; phylum Verrucomicrobiota; class Kiritimatiellia; order RFP12; family UBA1067; genus RUG572. Next base: position 7,222 of record CAMNLN010000124.1, on the reverse strand, counting down.
TCGTCTTGTTGCTGTTGTAGGACACGGTGTGCAATCCCGTAGCCGTAAAGCCGAACATAAAGCCCCTCTTTTCCGAACCGCCCGCGTGACCGCAGTTGAAGATCCAACGGTAGTCCTTGTTCGATTGCGTCAAGTCGGGCCGGAACCGAATGGCCACGGCGAAATGGGGTTTGTCGGCGATGGCGTTGGCGACATACGCCGGCAACGCGAACGCGTTCGGGCGCAAGACCCCCGTATGGGTCGCCTCGTTCGTGATGACGACCTCCTGCGGCAGGTAGAGGCACTGGGTCTGGCGCAGGACGCCGCGATAGGGCATCCGCACCATCTCGTTCGTGAACACGGGATGGTTGGCACCGACGCTGCTGCTCGCCGGCGCGTGGAGGTTGAGCGAGTCGTACAGCTCGCCGGAGTCCAGCCTGCCGTTGCCGTTCGCGTCCACGCCCATGCCGCGGCACCAGTAGAACGCCTTGGCGTAGACGTCCTCGCCGTGCGCCATGAAGCCGGCGAAGGCAATACCTGCCGCACAAAGAGCAATCATGCGCATAAAACTTTTGACTTTCATGCAAAAACCTCCGCTCAAGATGAATCTTACGCATTATCGCATTTTCAGCGCTTGCTCGTCAAGCAGGAACGCAAGCAAGCCGGGGAGGGCATCAAGCCCCCCCCCACCGGGAACGATCGCGCTTGTCGCGACCGCCCGATTGTGTCGCACAACTACAGTTCCAGTATCTGTCCGTCCGCGCGCAGCCGCGCGGACAGCGCGGCGTACGGAACGTCCTGCACGGCGCGTCCATCCTCGGCCGCCAGCGCGGCGGCGGTGGCGGCCGACTCCCCCAGCAGCATGAACACCGGCTCCATGCGGATCGACCCGAACGCGGTGTGCGTGGCGGAGAGCGCCACCGGCACGAGGAGGTTCCGGCACACCGCGCGGCGCGGGACGATGGCACCGTAGTCGATGCCGTACGGACGCTTCGGATGTACCCCGATGTCGCCCTCGTTCTGCACGAAGCCCTCCGCGGTCACGTACCGGCGCACGTTGTGGGAATCGAGGTTGTAGGACCCCATGCCCACCGGCCCGTAGGCTTTCCCCTGCGCCGGATGGCGCGCTGCCCCGAGGCAGTCGTGCTCGGTCATCACGTACTCGCCTACCATGCGCCGCCCCTCGCGCACGTAGATGTGGTACGGCCAGCCGCCGTTGTCCGCGAACTCGTCCTTCGCGAGCCCCCATTTCGACATCGCCCTTCGCACGTCCGCCGGAACCGAGGGATCGTTCGCGATGAAGTAGAGCAGGCCCATCTGGTAGTCCCGGTGCTCCTTCGCGAGTTCCGCGCGGCGCGCGTAGCTCGCCTCCGGCCACTCGTAGCTGCCGCCCAGATAATCGAAGTTCACGGGGCCGTGGTTGTTGGTGTCCGTCTTGTGGTTGGCGATGCGGTCGAACTTCGCGAACGTCTCGGAATATCCCTGCGCGTAGACGCGGGCGAGCAGCGCGTAGCGGGCGGGATCGTATCCGGACGGCTTCTCGAACGGAAGGCGGTTGCGCGGGTCGTCCGTCATGCAGAGGCGGTAGCAGTAGGCCTGCACGCGGCGGTCGCCTGCGCCGCGCACGCCGGGCGCGGACGCGTCCACCAAGGCGCACAGCCCGCTGGAGGAATCGCCGGGAACCTTGTAGGGCGAAACCTTCCAGTTGCGAAAATGGTGCTTGTGGTGCAGCACGCCCACCTGGTTGCCGTTCCACGTCTCGCCGAACTCGGAACAGCTCTCGCGGCCGACCCGGTACGGAACGCCGGCGGCCGCCATGAGGTCGCCCTCGTACGTGGCGTCGATGAAGTAGCGGCCGCGGTACGTGTTGCCCGAGAGCGTGGCGATCGAGACGATCCGCCCGTCCGCCTTCTTCACGCCCTTCTCGCGGTCGAGGAACTCCCCGCGCCGCACCGACACCCCTTTCTCCGCGAGCCACGCGGCAAACACGCGTTCCGCGACATGCGGCTCGAACGTCCACATCGTCTTCTCCGCGTGGACGATCGCCTTCGTTCCCTGTCCGCCGGCCTTGAAGTCCTCCATCCGTTCCCAGCGCCAGGCGGACGGCTCCTGGTAGGCGAGGTAGATGCGGCGGTAGAACTGGCGTGCGAGCCCGCCGATGGACGACGTGTTGCCTGAATCGGTGAAGCCGAGTCCCGACACGGTGAGGCCGCCCACGTGCCGCTCGGGCGACACGACGACCGGCTTCAGGCCCATGTCAACGGCCTTCACGGCGGCGGACACCGCGGCAGGCGAACTTCCGTAGATCACCAAGTCCGCGGTGACGACCTCCGCCCGGACCGCCGCGGCAATCCAGACCACACAACTCGCCCATACGATTTTCTTCATGGCAACCTCTACCGGAAGATCATGATCGTACCATCGGCGGCGACGGTAAGGACACACGAGGTGGCATCCACGGTCACATGCGGCTTGAGGCCCTTCGGCAGTTCCACCGCCGTGTCGAACGACGCGCCCTGGAGCGCCGCCGCCGAGGCCGAGTCGATGGAGGTGAAGGTGAAGAGCGTCTTGCGGAACGCCGGGCCCGGGTCGGACGGCAGGCCGATGACAGGCGCGCCAGTCACGGTCAGCGCGCCGCCGGCCGCCAGCTCGCCGAACCAGACGCCATCGCCGCATGCGACCGTAAGCGCGCCCGGCGCCGACGCCGTGCCCGTCACCGTGCCGCCGTTCAGCTCCAGCGTCGTAACGCCCAACAGCGCCGCGTTGTCGAACGCCTGCGTGGCGACGCCGCTCACCACGAGCGTTCCGGAACCGGTCACGGTGCCGGAGAACGAACCCGCCGCCGGCACGGCGTTGATCTCCGCCGTCGCGCCGCCGACCAGCTCCAGCGATCCCGCGCCGGAGAGCGTGCCGAACTTCTCGTAGTCGGCCGCGATCTCCAACGTCGCGTTCGCGCTGATCGCCACGGGCGACTCGTCGCCGAGCGCGTTGCCCGCGCCGTTGTTCGCGTTCAGGAGCGGGAACTTCCGCGCCACGTTCCACGGCCCCTGCAAGGCGTATTCGCGAACGGTGATCGAGCCTTTCATGTCCGCCTTGGCGTCGATCAATTGCCAGTCCACGCCGTCCTGGCTGGCCCACACGCGCCAGCCCGTCGGGATGCGGCCGTCGTAGCCGCCGCCGGCGGAAGACCAGAACCCGTAAGCGTCGAACGCCACGTTCCTGTGCGCGTCAATCTGCGCGTACGACGGATATTCCGTCACGAAGCAGCGCTCCACCTTGCCCTGGACTTTTCCGTTGTCGGGATCCGCCGTCAGATTGTTGATCAGGTTACGGACCTTCGAGTTGTTCGTGTCGGCCACCGTTCCGCCGACGACCGTCACCGTCGCATCGCTCGGCCAGTCGAGGCGCTCGCCGTTGCGGAAGAGGGAGAACTCGCTGATCATCCAGCCGTAGGACACGTTGCTCATCTGCGGGTTGGACGTGGAGAACGGCTCGAAGCGGAAGTAGCGCGCCGTGAGCGCGGGCGCGGAGCTGTCGCGCGCCGTCGCTTCCGCGAAGAACGCGGACGGCAGCGTGTAGAGCGTATCGGTTCCCGTCGATTCGCCCGCGAGCGTGAACGGTCCGCGCAGGATGCCCGGATTGCCGCTTGCAAAACTCGTCGAATCTTCTACCCACGGCACACGACGCACGTCCACGGTCGTCCAGTTCTGTCCGTCGTCGCTGACCTCCAGCGTCAGCGCTACCGGCGTGCGGTTCGCATCCACCCCGTTACCGTGCGGCGTATGCCAGCGGTAACCACTGAAGGTGAAGCCCGTCACGCTCGAGATCGTCACGGGCGGCAAAACCGAGGAGGTCTTCGACTGGCCGACGTTCCAGACGAGGCACCGCGTCTTGATATTGCCGTCGATGAGATTTGCGAACCCGTTCGCGCCTGCGCCGTTGTTGTCGGCTGAAAGCTGCCTGTCGCTCGGCCAGGCAACCGCGTTTCCTTCCGCGTCCAGCAACTGGAATTCGTTCATGCCCCAGTTGTAGCCGTTGCTGTCGTGCCAGTCCTTGCCGCCGTGGACTTCGGTTGGCGTGATGCGCACGTGGTGCGCCGTGACGGTGAGGCCGGTCCGGCGCGGACCGATGACGCGCAGACGCCCCGCCTCAACAGCCGTCACGCCCGTGTTTTCCGCGCCCTGCATCTCCGTGACGACCGTGCCGGCGCCGCGCTTCACGAGGCCCATCGGGCCGTTCACGTCCGCGAGCCGCCCGCGCAGCGTGCCGTCCGTCGCATCGTCCGCCAGGAGGGCGACGGGCGTCATCCCCGCGTTGCCGAACGTGACGTTCCCCATCTCCGCCGACTCGCAGAGGTTCACGCGCTGCGCCGACGGGCCGCGCGCCGCATCGAGCAGCACCGTCACCTGCGACTCCGCGTTCGTCGCGTACTGCGTGTCCAGCGAGCCGGTCCACGCCGAGAGGTCGCCCGGCGCCCACGTGGTGCCGCATTGGAGCTGGACGAGTCCCGGTCCCGACACCGCCCCCATGAGAACAGGGCCGCTCCCTGCCAGCTGCAGGCAGTTGCGCTCTGCCGTCGGCAGCGAGAGGGCCGTCCCCGCGCCGAACGGCTCCGCCACGCGCACCGCCGCCGAGAAGAGGAAATTGGAGGAAAGGTTCATCCTGAATCCCGAATAGTCGCCGTCCACCAGCAGATGCGTGTCGCGGCGGCTGTCCATCAGGACCGTACCGAGATAGCCGGAGCGGTAGGCGTACACGTCCCAGTCGAGCGGTTCCTCGTTGATTTCCCGCGGGCAGATCCGGTAGCCGTCCACCGGCATGAAACGCTTGAGCACCACGCGAACGGTCGCCTCGCCGGCACCCGCCACCCAGCCTGTCGACGCCCGACCGTCGAACAGGTTCATGACGTTGCCTGCGGCCGTCGAGGACGCCGACGAGCTGGTCGAATAGGCGTCCTGCGGGAGGGGGACGCCGCCGCACGTCAGCTGGATTTCCGTCAGCGCGACGCCGGACGCCGCGCCGTCGCGGCGTTTCCTGAACGTGAAGACGAAGCGCGTGTGCTGGTTGTACATCATCAGTCCGTCGTTCGCCGCCGTGATTGAGCTGACGGCGAACGACTCCGGCGCGCCACCGATGACGGGACGCCCGCTGCCATTCGACGCGAACGACAGGCTGATCGGCCCGACCGTCTCCTCCGCGCGTCCGTAGAAATAGCTCGCGCCCACTGTCGCCAGAGAGGCAGGAGCGGCGGATGAATTGACGATCCGGGCCGACATGTCGTCGCGGATGCCGTCGTTACCCGTGCGGTTCCCGACGGAAAGCACCGTCTCCGCGTGCCCGTTCAGGTCGAACGTGCCGCGAAGCGTCACAGCGCCCGTGTCGGCGATCTGCTCGTCGGCGTCCAACGCAAGCGTGGCGCCTTCCTCCACCGTTACGTCCGTCACGGCCGCCACCGAAGCACCCAGGCGCGCCGTGCCCTCTTTCACCGTGAGCGTGCATGTGCCGGCAACCGTCCCCGCAAACGCCAGCGTGCCGCCGCCCGTCTTCGCGAGCGTGCCGTTCACGGCGCTCGCGAGGGTCAGCGTCTCGCCCGTCGGCACGAAGACCTCTACGCCGTCGGCCACCGTCACCGTGCCACCCGTCACCGTGCCCGAGAGCGTGATCCGTCCCGACCCTGTCAGCGCAAGCGTCGACGTGGCGTCCAGCGCGAACGCGCGATCGACGACGGTGGAGCCGTCCGTGTAGACCTTCACGCACCCGCCGTTCGACACCGTCACGGACGCCCCGTCGTCAAGCCCGCTGCCGGCATATCCCACGGTCGTACCATTCACCGCGGTCTGCGCGTTCGCCGACGGGCCGAAGAGCAGGAAGGAACTTCCCTTCGTGTAGCCGGAGAGGTCGAGATCGCTCCAGATCATTCCGTCGAGGATGTCTGGCGCGGGCGAGAGGGCCGAAAAGACATCCGACGTGACGGGGCGCAGCACATCGTCGCCTTGTCCGTACGTGAACATGCCGCCCACCGAGACGGAAAGCGTCGCGGACGACGCGCCTTCCGCGCGCGTCACGGCGCCGCCAAGCGTGAAATCGCCGTCCGCCGACAACGCCGCGTTGCCCTCCAGCACGATGTCGTCAGTGAACGCCGTCAAGGTTCCGACGTTCACGGCCGTCCCTGCGGCAAGGGTCAGGGGCAGGGACTCCGCCGCGTTCAACGAGCCTGCCGCAAGACGCAGGACGCCCCCTTCCCCGGCCGTCACGTTCCGTACGCTCGTGGTTGTCGCCGCCACGCCAACAGACAACATGCCGCCGCGCAAGGCAAGCGGTCCTGCGGCGTCGCCGTTATCGTTGACTGCGGCCACGCACTGGGACGTGCCGGCGAGATCAAGCGTCGCGTTGACGGCACCGCCTCCATACACGACAGTGGTGGCGGGCAACGCGCCGTTCTCCGTGAACGACAGACAGCCGTTGTCGCCGTTGTGGATGCCCGCGCCGCCCACAAGAGTCGCGCCCGTGTAGTCGTTGGCCGCCGTAAAGAACACCTTTCCCCTGTACGGCGTGCCGTCGATACGCACGTTCCCGTTACCGGTGATCTTCGACAGGTAAAGGTTAATGTCATGGATGCGGTTCGCGAACTCCGCCGTGGCGCCATCCGCCACCGTGATGCCGCGGTTCGGCGAAAGGTGCACGTCGCCGTCCGCGCCCATCAGGTCGGTGGTGAGGCAGCCGCCCGCCATGACGATCGCGTCGGCTCGGAAGGAGTCGGGAGGCGTTCCCAGCGCCGCGTCGTACTTGATCATCGTGGTGCCGTCTTCCAGCGTCCACAGCAGCGCGCCGCCGGCGGTCGACTCCAGCTGCAGGAGGCCGCCGCCCCTGCGGACGACGCGCGTGAAGTCCGTCTTGCCGGGATTGAGGGACGAACTGGCGAAGACGATGCGGAAGCTCCCCTCTCCGAGGTCGATCACGGCGCCGTCCTGGAGGTTGATCGTGATGCCCTGCATGTTGATGCCCATGGACGTGCCCGTGAACTTCAGGCCCGCGAGGGGCGGCGTGACGACATTGCCGAAGTTGACGGCGGAGCCGCCGCCTACCGCGGTGAAGTCGCTCGTGTCGAACACGAGCGTGTCGCCCTCGTCGAGGCCGCCAATCGCCGCGACCCACGTGTCGTTGGTCGTCGTGGCCGAGCGGAGGATGCGCATTGTCTTCTCGGCGGCGGAGACGGCCGTCCAACAACATAACGCGACTAGGG
>CAMNLN010000123.1 GCA_946543025.1 uncultured Verrucomicrobiota bacterium | reverse complement strand
ACAGGGACGTGGCGGCGCATGTGACGAAGCTCCTCCAGGCGGCGTTCCCGGACGCGGGCCTCAAGCAGGTGTCCGTGGACGAGGTCGGCTCGATGGTGGGCGCGGACCTCAAGAAGTCCGGCACGTGGGCCGTGGTCCTCTCGCTGATCGCGATCCTCGTCTACGTCGGCTTCCGCTTCGAGTTCGGCTTCGGCCTGGGCGCGCTCGTGGCGCTCGCGCACGACGCGCTGATCTCGCTGGGCCTCTTCTCGCTTTGCGGGCGGCAGGTGTCGCTCCTCGTGATCACGGCGCTCCTCACGATCATCGGCTATTCGGTGAACGACACGATCGTCGTGTTCGACCGTATCCGCGAAGACCTGCGCAAGGACCAGAAGACGGGCTTCAAGGAACTGTGCAACCGGGCGCTCAACGAGTGCCTGAGCCGTACGGTGATCACCTCGTTGACGACGTTCTTCGCGGTGGTGGCGCTGTTCGCGTTCGGCGACGGGTCGATCTTCGACTTCGCGCTCACGATGCTCATCGGCGTCGTCGCGGGCACGTATTCGTCGGTGTTCATCGCGACGCCCGTGATGATGTGGTGGTACAAGGGTCGGCGCCCGCAGTTTACGGCGCAGCCGGCCGCCGATCGGAAGTAAGGTAGGGCGCGGCGTCTTCGACGCGCCGAAAGGATACGCACAAGCCATGAATATCGAACTTCTCAAGAAGGCACATGAAAAGGTTCCGTCGGTGCCGCTGCTCGTCAACCTGATCTCCAAGCGCGAGAAGCAGCTCATCGCCGGCGAGAAGCCGCTCGTCCGCCCGATTTCCTCCGACGAGGACAAGGTGGACACGGCTCTCCGCGAGGTTGCGGAGGGCAAGCTGATCTCCGAGGTCGATTTCGACGCGATCGCGCGCGCCGAGGATGCGAAGACGCGGTGGCGTCGCCACGCCGCCATGAAGTCGATCTTCGCCGATTGACGCGGCGCGCCGACGCGCGCCCCACCATGGCCGACAAGAAGAAAAAGCCCGTTTCGGGCGACCTGGCCGTCAACAGGCGGGCATGGCACGACTATTCCGTGCTCGAGAAGATCGAGTGCGGAATCGCGTTGACGGGCACGGAGGTGAAGGTCTTGCGCGCGGGCGCGGCCTCTCTGGCCGGCGCGTACGGGGCTGTTCTGGGCGGCGAATTGTACGTCGTGCAGATGCACGTTCCGGTCTACGAGTTCGGCAACCGGTTCAACCACGCGCCGTTGCGCAACCGCAAGCTTCTCGTCCACCGCAAGGAAGTGGCGGAGCTGAAGATGAAGACGGAAGCCAAGGGGCTTACGCTCATTCCGCTGCGGGTCTATCTCAAGAAGGGGCGGATCAAGCTGGAACTCGGCGTGTGCCGGGGCAAGGCGTTGCACGACAAGCGCGACGCCCTGAAGAAGAAGGCCGTCGACCGTGATCTTGACCGCTGGAACCGCTCTTCGTAGGTGGCGTCGGTTTGACCCGAACGGGCGAACGTGCTAGAATCTTGACGGAATGCAAATAGAGGATCTTTGAGATGGTCACACGCAGATATGGTCGCGAATGGGCGTTGCAATTGCTCGTGCAGTTCGATTTGGACGCGCCGGCGTCTCCGGCGGCGGCGATGGCGGCGTTCTGGATTCAGCAGGCCGAGCTGGAGGCGGAGGACCTGGATGCCGACAAGCGCGAGGCGAAGGTGATCTTCACTTCCACCGACCCCAAGGTCCTGGCGGAGCTTGCGACCGTCCGCGCGTTCGCCGAAGAACGCGTCAACGGCGTGTGGTCGGACCGGGAAAGCCTCGATGCGCAGATCGAGCCGTTCCTCGAGAACTGGTCGCTGTATCGGCTTGGAACGATCGAGCGCAACGTGCTGCGCCTCGGCGCGTGGGAACTTCTCAACAGCGACATCCCATCCGCGATCGTCATCAACGAGTCCGTCGATCTCGCCAAGTTCTTTTCGTCGACGAAGGCCGGGCGCTTCGTGAACGGCGTCCTCGACCGCTTTGCCAAGACCGCGCGCGCGGCGACGAAGCAGGAGAAGCCCGTGGAGACCTTTACGCCGTGACGGAAGCCGACTACATGCGGCGGGCGATCGCCTTGGCCTGGCGGAGCGCGGGGCATACGCGTCCGAACCCGCCCGTGGGCGCCGTCGTCGTGAGGGATGGAAGGATTATCGGCGAGGGGCGCCATCGCCGGTGCGGCGGCGACCACGCGGAGGTGGCCGCCCTCAAGGCGTGCAAGACCTCGCCGCGGGGGGCTGCCGTCTACGTGACGCTGGAGCCCTGCTCGAAGCCGGGGCGCGTGGGCGCGTGCTGCGCGGCGCTGATCGCCGCCGGCGTGAAGCGCGTGACATGGGCGTGCGCCGATCCGAATCCGACGAACCGAGGCAAGGCCGCGCGCATCTTGCGCCGCGCCGGCATCGCGACCGCGCACGGCCTGTGCGAGGACGAGGCGTCCGCCCTGATCCGTCCGTTCGCGAAGCACGTGACGACCGGCCTGCCGTACGTTACCGTGAAGCTGGCGATGTCGCTAGATGGGAAAATTTGCGACGATTTGGGAAACGCGCGCTGGATTTCCGACGGGCAGTCGCGCCGAATTACGGGAAAGTGGCGTGAGCGCGTCGATGTCGTCATGGTGGGCGCCGAGACGGTGCGGAAGGACAACCCTTCGCTCCTCTGCCATACGCGCCGTAACGACGACCTGTGGCGCGCGGTGGTTTCGCGCAGCGGCAAGATGCCGCATGACGCGCAGGTGTTCACGGATGCGGCGAAGGACCGGACGCTTGTCTTCCGCGATGCCGTCGAGGCCGTGCGCGAGCTGGGGGGGCGGGGATTCATGCACGTCTTGTGCGAAGGAGGTCTCGGCCTCGCTCGCTCGCTCGCCGCCGCCGGTCTCGTGGACGAATGGATTTCTGTTCTCGCCCCCATCGTCATCGGAGCAGGGCCGCTCGCCAAGGCGTGCCGGTTCACGGAGGGCGACCAGATTGTCGGTTGTTCGAGGGAAGATGCGCCATGTTTACTGGTCTGATCCAGAAGGTCGGGCGCGTCAAGCGCGTCTCGCGGGGGAAAGGCCTCGTGCTCGAATTCGCGTTCGAGCCGTGGCCGGAGCCTCTCGTGAAGGGCGAGAGCGTGGCGGTGAACGGCGTGTGCCTGACGGTGGTCGACTGCGACCGGACGCGCTTCACGGCTGACGTGCTGGGCGAGACGGAGACGCGGACCGGCCTTGCGGAGCTGCTGCCGGGCGCGCGCGTCAACCTCGAGCGCGCCATGCGCGCGGGCGACCGGTTCGGCGGGCACGTGGTGCAGGGGCACGTGGACGGACGCGGCACGGTGGCGGCGAAGGTCGCCAAGGGGCGCGACTTCGCGCTGAAGATCGCATGCCCGCGCGCGATCGCCGCCGCAACCGTCATGAAAGGGTCGATCGCCGTCAACGGCGTTTCGTTGACGGTCAGCGGACTTGGCGACGATTGGCTGCAGGTGGACGTGATTCCCACGACGGCGGCCGAGACGAACCTTGGCGCGCTCCGCGCGGGCGACAAGGTAAACCTCGAAAGCGACGTGCTGGGCAAGTATGCGATTCGCCGCGCGGAGACGGACGGAGCTTCGGAGGACGGACAAGAGGCTGCTTCTTCCGGCCTGACGATGGACATGCTCGCGGAGAACGGATTCCTATGAAGAAGGCTCTTGTCATCGTTCTGCTGCTCGCGTGCGCGGGAGGCGCCTGGTGGATGCAGCGCGACGAAGGGCGCGCGACGCGCGCGGCGGCGTCGCAGGTGGCGGCGCCGTCCCCGGTGGCGGAGATGATCGTGGCGGGGCTGGGCGGATTCCGGGGAATCGCCTCGGAGGTGATCTGGTTTCGCGCAGACCGCCTGCAGAGCGAAGGCCGGTACGGGGAATTGGCGCAGCTGGCGACGTGGCTGACGTATCTCGAACCGCACACGCCGGAGGTCTGGGCCTATACGGCCTGGAACCTGGCGTTCAACGTGTCGGTCACGATGCCGACGCCCGCGGACCGCTGGCGCTGGGTCTCCGCAGGCTTGCGTCTGCTGCGGGATGACGGGCTTTCGTTCAATCCGGCCAACCCTGAACTCTATCGCGAACTTGCCTGGCTGTTCCTTTTCAAGATGGGCGGCGGGCTGGACAAGGCGGCGGACTACTACCAGGACGAATGGAGAAAGCAGATCGAGGCGGCCCGGGCGTCCGGAGACTGGACGCCCCTCAAGATGGAGCCGGAAAAGATGAAGGCGGTGGACGAAGCCTACGGTACGCAGGATTGGACGCATCCCTACGCGTCGGCGCTCTATTGGGCGCGCGAAGGTCTGTCTGTCGCGACGAAAATTGAACATCGCCACGAATTGCGGCAGATCATCTACCAGACGCTCATGCTGGAAAGCCGAAAGGATCCGCGTTTCGCGGCGGCCACGTTGCGGGAGCTGGAGGCGACCTATCGCGAATACCCGCACCCCGGCCTGCTTGATCTCATCGGCCACTTTCGCCAGCAGTACGGCTTGTAATCGCATCGGTCGGAACTGGTGGGACAGGGGAGAATCGAACTCCCAACCTACGGTTTAGGAAACCGTCGCTCTGTCCAGTTGAGCTACTATCCCTTGGAAAGTGGGAAAATGATAGCATATTTGGCGGCCGTTGTCCATGTCCGCGCGGGTCGGCGGCTACATGTCACGTCCACCATGGCACCGACGCGGCCTTGCGGGGGACGAGACGACCGACCGCAAGGCAGATTGCGAGCCAGCCCGCATACCACGCCAGGCTGTGCCAGCAGGTCCACGAGGGGACGTCGATCCGGGCGAATGGCAACGCCGCCACCCGTTCCGAGACGAACACCATCGCCGCCGTGAAGAATGCCGAGAGGTTGTTGGCAAGAGCGGCAAGCGGGAGGCAGAAGAAGCTGGCGGCGAGGCCGAACAGGCCGCATCCCACCATCCGTCCGGCGCAGTAGACGACGGCTACGTTCGCCAGCAGCCCGCCCACCGAAAACTGCCCGAAGGCATGCGCGACGATCGGCACTCCCGCCGCCCAGGCCGCGAACGAGACGCCGAGGCTTCCAAGAAATTTCTGCCGGTTCGTGCCGGGTGCCGCCAGCGGCGCGAAACGGCGCGTCCACTCGATCCAGAGCACGATTCCGAACATCACGGCGAAGGAGAGCGCGCAGCCGAGGTCGAACAGGCGTTCAGGCGAGTATCCGTAAACGACGATCGCCGTGATCGACCAGGCGGCGCGCGCGCTTGGTCGCCGGCCGAACGCGGGCGCCAGCAGGTAGAAGGCCAGCATCATGGCCGCGCGCACGGCGCTGGGCCGCATTCCCGTGAGCATCACGTAGGCCGCGAGGACGGGAATCGCGATCATTCCGCGCGCGGACATCGGCACGTCCAGGCGGGCGAGCGCCTTGCCCAGCACGAGCGCGATCACCATCACGTGCAGGCCGGAGATGGCGAACACGTGGATGGTCCCGGCGGCGGCGAAGACGTCGCGGCGCGTCCGCGAGAGCCCGGCGCGTTGGCCGAGCAGGATGGCGCGGTTGAGCGCGGCTGTTTCGGGCGTCCAGCCGAGCCCGAGCGAAACTTGTTTTGCCATCCGTTCGCCGAGGTTCGCGTACCAGGTCGTCGCGGAAGGACGGGCCGCCGTGATGCGGCGCGCCTTTTCGGGGTCGAGGACCCAAAGCGTATGGCGGGCCAGGCGGTTTTCCGTCTTCTGCTTGCAGGCGAGCCGCCCCGAGCAGAGCCACGTTTCGCCGACGGCAGGCGGCGCAGCGCCCTCTTTCAGGACGATGACCGCCTTGATCGGCAAGGGGCCGAGATGCGAGAGGAAGTCCGCCGACCAGCCCTCCTGCCGCTTCATGCGGCAAAGGCGCACGGGACTTTCGACGCGGACGGCCACGAGCGGCGGCGTGGCGACGAAGCGCGTCGCGTCGAGGACGTGCAGGCGGGCGGCTTCCGTGCGCGCCGCGAGGACGATTCCCGCCGCGAAGGCGGTTGGCAGCAGGAGGCCGCGCGCACCCCACCCGTAGGCGGCGAGCAGGGCGAGCCCGAGGAGGAATGTCAGCCACGGCCAGAGGACGGCAGCCCCATGCAGGGCAAACCCGCACGCCTCGCCCGCGACAAGCGCGCCGGCCACGAGAAGCAGGCGGGTGGAGGGCGTGACGGGCAGGCGCATGACGACGTCAGTTCCAGTAGTTGCGGTCAAGCTCGCGATAGGTGCATGCTTCCGCCACGTGATCGTCCGTCACCTCGTCGGAGCCGGCCAGGTCGGCGATCGTGCGCGCCACCTTCAACACGCGGTCGTAGGCGCGCGCGGAAAGGTCGAGCGCCTGGAGGATGAACCGCATCTTGTCTTGCGCGGCGGCGTCGAGCCGGCAGAAGCGGGCCAGGTCGCGGGAACGCATGTCCGCGTTGCAATACGTGCCGGGAATGCCGGCGAAACGCGCGTGCTGGCGCTCGCGGGCGGCGATGACGCGGGCGCGGATGACCTTGGACGGCTCGCCGGGCGGCAGGTCCATCAGCTCGTGGCAGGCGACGGGCGGAAGGCCGATCTGGATGTCGATGCGGTCGAGCAGGGGGCCCGAGATCTTGCTGCGGTAGGCGGCGATCTGGCGCTGCGAGCAGCGGCAGAGGTGCTTGGGGTCGTCGGCATAGCCGCAGGGGCAGGGATTCATGGCGGCGACGAGCATGAAGCGCGAGGGGAAGTCGCAGGCCGCCGCCGCGCGCGCGATGGAGACGTGCCCGTCCTCCAGCGGCTGGCGCAACACCTCCAGGACGCTTCGCTTGAACTCGGGAAACTCGTCGAGGAACAGGACGCCGCGATGGGCGAGCGACACCTCGCCGGGCTGCGGGTGCGCGCCGCCGCCGAGCAGGCCGATGTCCGAGACCGTGTGGTGCGGCGCGCGGAAGGGGCGTTGGACGACGAGCGACCGTTCGCCTTTCAGCTCGCCCGCCACCGAATGGATGCGCGTCACCTCGAGCGCCTCCTCGACGGTGAACGGCGGCAAGATGGAGGGGATGCGCCGCGCGAGCATCGTCTTGCCGGCGCCGGGGGAACCGACCATGAGCAGGTTGTGCCCGCCGGCCACGGCCACCTCGATGGCGCGCTTGGCGAAATCCTGGCCCTTGACGTCTGAAAAGTCGTCGCAGCTGTCACGGCCGGCCGCCACGAGCAGGCCCAGGTCTTCCTTCACGGGTTCGAGCGGGAGCTTGCCGGCGAGGAAGTCCGTCGCCTCGCGCAAGGTATGGACGGGATAGACGTCGATGCCGTCGACGATCGCGGCCTCGGCGGCGTTGTCCATCGGCACCAGAATGCCTTTTTTCCCAATTCGCCGCATTTCGAGGACGATCGGAAGGATGCCTTGCGTGCGGCGGACCTCGCCCGAAAGAGCGAGTTCGCCGACGAGCGCGTAGTCCGCCAGGTCGGGGCATTCGACCTTGGCGGTGGCCGCCAGGAGCGCGACCGCGATGGGCAGGTCGTAGATGGGGCCTTCCTTTCGCACGTCGGCCGGCGCGAGATTGACCGTGACGTTCGACTCGATCTTCCTGTAGCCGGAATTCCCGATGGCGGCGGCCACGCGGTCCTTGGCCTCCTTGACGGCCTGGTCGGGAAGGCCCACCAGCGTGAACTGGATCGAGCCGGAGGCGGCGCAAACCTCGATCTCGACGGTTCGCGCGTTGACGCCGCAGAGGGCGCCCGAATAGCATTTGGCGAGCATGTTTCAGTTGTCCTTTGGCGTTGCTTGACGATGGGGGGCCGGCGCGGCCGCGAGCTGGAGGAGGTCGCAGCGGTCGCAGTCCGGGTGGGCCGCCAGGCAGAAGTCGCGATGGATCTGGAGCAGACCCTGCAGGAAAAGCCCGTTGCCGGCGTAGAGGGCGGGATTGTGGTCGCGGCCGAGCAGCCGGAAGGCCGTCAGGCGCACGACGGCGTTCGTCTCTTCCGGCAGGATCTCGTCCGGGATGCGGTCGATCCGACCTTCTGCGTACGCGAGGGGGACGAGAACGTTGGCGAGGATCGCCGCCGCGCGCCGTTTCCCGAGCAGCCGCGAGGCGCACAGGACGTCGCATGCGGCCTGCTGTCCGCCGCGCGTCGCCAGGTCGCAGGCGTCGAGCCGGACGAGGAGCGAGGGACAGGTCCCGGCGAACAGGGCGGCCGCGGCGGCGAGGCGGCGTTCGATCGAGTTGGCCGGGCGGACGTTGGCGCGCCGCCAGCTGACGGCACGGGCCACGACCATTTCGGCGACGCACGACAAGCTGGCGAGCGCCGCTTCGCGGGTTGCGGGCAGCTCGCTCCACGGAAGCCGGTCGGCGAGCCGACGGAACGCGGCGGCGTTCTGCTTGTAGCCGAACGCCGCCAGCGTTTCGGCGTAGAAGGCCTGGGCGCGGTCTTGCGTTCGCGCGAAGACAGTCTTGAGGCGCCGGGCTTTCAGCTCCAGGCGACGGATGCCCGCCTGGCGCAGGACGGCGAGCAGAAGGTCGGGATCGCGCGCGAAGAGCGGTTCGCACGGACGGGGCGTCGCGGGCAGTCGGGCGTAGGGATAGGCCGCCAGGTCGATCTCGTCCGGCGAGAAGTCTGGACGCTTTCGGATGAAGTCGCCGAGGCAGATGCGCAGGCAGCGGTCGCGCAAGCCGTCCTGCGTCCGGCCGGGCGATGCGGCGTACCAGGTGACGTGGGCGACGACGCGGGCATAGTCGGGATCGGCCGCATGGCCGTGCGCGCGCCAATCGGCGGCATGGAGATGGATCTCCACGTCGCCGACGATCCGTTGCCGTTCTGCGCCTACCTCCAGCACGGCATGGCGGAAGTCGGGGCCGGCTTCCACGTTCCATGCGCCGGGATCGACCACGTGCACGGACGTGCCGTCGGTGGTCCGAAGACGCGGCGGGCGCAAGGTGCCGTCGTACCAGAGCGCCTGCACGTGGCGCTCGGTGATTGGCCGCCTGTTCCATTCGGTTTTGTCCATGGGTCTGTCTCCTTCCGCGGTCAACGGAAACGTCTTGTTCCCGCGACGCGGAACATTAAACACGATTTCCGAGGGCGAGTTGTCTCAAAGATGTCTCGAATTTGTCTCAAATTTGTCTCGTGGA
>CAMNLN010000122.1 GCA_946543025.1 uncultured Verrucomicrobiota bacterium | reverse complement strand
TCCGACGCGCAGTTCGCCGGCTCCAGCTCGGTGCCCGCGCACGTGGAGATGATGGGCCTCATCGGCATGGGCAACAACCCGATGGTGGGCGCCACGGTGGCCGTGGCCGTCGCCGTCGAGGAGAGCTTCAAGACCAAGAAATAGGCGTTGCCTGTTTCCTGCACGGGGAGTCGGCCCGTCCTGCGGGCCGGCTCTTCGTAAAAGGATTTTCAAAAGGGTCATGTTCAAGTCAATCGCACATTGCGCGATCATTCTGCTCTGTGCGGCGTTGGCCGGGTGCGGTCGAGATGCCGCTCCGGCGAACGACGCCAAGATGCCTGAGCGGTCGGACGACGGGCCGCTCGTGCTGGTAGTGATGCCCGAACTGCCGCCTTACGCCTACCTCGACACGAACACGGGCGTGATCTGCGGCATCGACATCGATATCGTCAAGGCCGCCGCCGCCCGCCTGCGGCGGCCGCTCGAGATCCGTCGGGTTCCGTTTGCGGACATGATTCCATCCGTCAAGGACCACAAGGCCGACTTCGCCGCCGGCGCGATCACCATCACCGAAGGGCGAAGCCGCAACGTGGACTTTTCCATCCCCTACGCGGAGGAAGGGTCTGCGTTTATCTATCGAGCCGACGAGCCGATGCCGACGATGGTGCGCGCCGAAGGCCTGCGCGTCGGCGCAGTGGAGTCGATGACCCACGACTTCTACCTGACGCGCCACGGGATCGACCCGTTCAGGTACACGGCCATCGAGCAGGCGATGGAGGCCCTGCTGGCGCGCAAGATCGACACGGTTTTCTACGACCGTCCGGCGCTTGTCGAAATTGCGCGGATGTCGGGCGGTAAGCTGGCGGTCACGCCGCGCGAGACGCGGGAGAATTACGGCATCGTGGTACGCAAGGGCCGAAAAGACTATCTTGACGCCGTCAACGCGGTCATCCGGGAAAGGAAAGCGAAATGAAGGCGCACGGGAAGCTGGTGGCCCGGCTGACGGGAGCTGTGGCGCTGGCCTTCCTCGCCTCGCTGGCGCTGACATGGGTGCTGCACGACCGCATGACCGCCCACGACGCCCACAAGCTGATTGACGTCGCCTTCAAGGACGTGGAAGGTGCCATCCGCGAGAAGGTGGACCGCCGGCTCGTCCGGCAGGCGATGCTTTTTCGCGACAAGTTGCCCGAGTTGCGGGCGCACCCCGACTGGCACGACAAGAAGAAATCCGTTGCCTTGCTCCGTCATTTGGCGGACGAGCTGAAAGTGGACGAACTGTGCGTGGTTGATGCGAAGGGACTTCTCACGCACAGCGCGGACGAGCGGGACATCGGGTTCGACTTTACCAACATCACAGGGCAGGCCGCAGGGTTCAAGCCGCTTCTCGACCGTGAGACCGAGATCACGCAGCCGCTCCTGCCCAACACGCGCGCCGGCGACATGATCAAGTATGTCGGCGTATGGCTGCCGGAAGGTGGGTTCGTTCAGGTCGGCTGCCGCGAGTGGAGCCTGCGGTACCTTGCGCGTTCGGCCCTTACGGGACTGACGCACAACCGCCACGTGAGCGGCGCGGACGGCTATATCGTCATCACGACCGCCTCGGGGACGATCATCTCGCATCCGGACGAGAAGCGCGAGAGCGGGCAGTGGCAAGAACCGGGCAGCGACTGCTACTGGCAGCGGCGCGTCGTGGAAGGTTTTTCAGTCTATGTCATCATCCCGAAGCGGACGGCCATCGTCGAACGGCGGGTTCTGGTGGGAACCTCTGCGTTTTTGAACGGAATGGCGCTCGTCCTGGCGGCCATCCTCGTCGGACTCGTCATCGCCGCCTACGTGCGTACGCAAATCAAGGCGCAGCGCGCGAAGGAGATGAAGATGGCCTCGGACATCCAGGAGAGCGCGATCCCGCGCGTGTTCCCGCCGTTCCCGGGCGAGAAGCGCGTGGACATCTATGCAAGCATGGATACGGCGAAGGAGGTCGGCGGCGACTTCTACGACTTCTATTTCTCCGGCCCGAGCAAGATCACCTTCCTCATCGCCGACGTGAGCGACAAGGGCGTGCCGGCGGCGCTCTTCATGATGCGCGCGAAGACGATCATCAAGAGCGTCGCGCAGACCGGCAAGCCAGTCGCGGAGGTCGTCACGGAGGCGAACGACGCGCTGTGCGAAGGAAACGGCGCGAATATGTTCGTGACGGCCTGGATCGGTGAGATCGACCTCGGTTCAGGGCGTGTCTCTTACGTGAACGCCGGGCATAATCCGCCGATTCTCCTTCGGGCGGAGGAGCAAGACGAGTATCTTCGTACGCGGCCGGGGTTGGTCCTTGGCGCGATGCCCGGCGTCAAGTACCGTTCGCAGGAGGTCATGCTCGCGCCCGGTGATGCGATCTACCTCTATACAGACGGCGTGACGGAACAGACAAATGCCCAGGGCGAGTTGTTTGGCGAGGATCGATTGCTCTCGTTCATCTCCTTCGGGCATTTCTATGACGATCCGAAGTCAATCCTTTCGTCCGTTTCCGAACGTATCTCCGCATACGCTGCCAACACGGAGCAGGCGGACGACCGTACGCAGCTCGTCATCCGCTATCGCGGAATCGCGTGACGGTTCCGTATGGGGTGCCCTTGAAAGACGCAGGAAAGAACTCATGAAAGAGAAGGTCGCAATCTTTTCCATGATCGGGCTGGCATTCGTCGCGGCGGCCTTTCCGGACGCCGATCAGGCGTCCGGCATTCCGGAATTCAGGCTTCTCGCGGCGCGGCGGTTCGTGCTGGACAACGAGCTGACGATGACGGAGCTTCGCCCCGAGGCGGTGGCGTGTCCAGACGCGCAGCACCCCATGATGCCTCTTTCGGACGTGGCGCCCGCCGTTTGCTACACGAACGCAACAGGGGTCCTTTCCGCCGCGGAGAAACCGGCGGAGGGCGCGTTGACGGTGAGCGGCTGGCTGCCGGGTGCGCACTATTCGGCGGACTTCGAATCGCTTTCGCCCGGAGCCGCCGCCGAACTGGTGTGGCATGACGCGCGGGAAGATGTTCTTCTGCGCGTGAAGGCTCAGCCGGGGAAGACCGTCGTGTTCGAGGAACGCGTGGGCGGCAATCCGGTGGAGGCGAAGCTCGAGAATCCGTTGTCCGTTCCGATGTCGCCGTTCACCCTGTCGGGCGTGGTCGCCGGACCGACGATGCTCATCGCCGTCCGAAAGGACGGCAAGGTGAGCTACCTGGGGGCCGTGACGTTCGCGGACAAGCCGGATCTGCGCGCGCGCAAATTCCTTGGCGCGATGAAGTTCGGCGCGGGAGCGTCGCTCCCGGCGAACGGGCGGGCCGTGATCCGTCGCGCCGGCATGACCTTGACGGCCGGCGTGGGACAGGCCGATTTTCGAATCGTCACCGACGGGCCGGGTTGCAAGCCGTACTTCGAGAACGGGCGCATTTTCTGCACGTTCTCCGCGCGGGCCGGGTTCAAGTACGTGAAGAGCGTCGCCAGCTTCGACCCCGCGCTCTTCGACTTCCGCATGGAAGGCGTGCTCTTCACCAACTACGGCGGCGACGACGACCTGCTTCGGAACGACGCCGTGAACCATCTTTTCTACGATCGCGCGGCTGACGGATGGAAGGCCTGCGGCGTCGGATGGTCGACGGCAAGCAACGATCTGAATCCGAAGACTCGGCGCGGCAGCGGGATCGTGGCGATGGAATGTACGAAGAATCCCTTGCACGGCATAACGGTGCTGACGGCGCATCCTCTGGCGATGGAAGGCGGTCTCAAGAGCGAGGATCCGTATTTTACGTTTGATCCGTCGACGAACAAGTGGCGTTTTGCGACGTCGACATTCACCGGGAAGGGGTTGCGCCCGTGCCTGTGGGAGGCCGATTCGTGGGATGGTCCGTACCGTCGGATCGCGGGGCCGGGGAAGTTCGATTCCACGGGTTGCCAGATCATGGCGTTCGGCGGCGGCAGGTACGTGATGACCGCCAACCGGCAGCGGCGCCTGCCGATTTACGCGTATCCGACGCTGGACTATCTGGGCGAGCTCAAGCTGGATATGCCGCCGTTCGGCAACGGGTCGATGAACGGACGCGTGTTCATGGCGTTCGCCGAATTGCCGGACGGCTATCCGTTCCGCTATGTCATGCTGACGATGGACCGGAAGAACTTCCCCGGAATGCCCGATCCAAACTGGACGTACGGGGGAATGTACTTCTACGGCGCGAACCCGTAAATCGGCCGATGTGCTATAATACCGCCGATGAGCAAGAGAGTCCTATTCTGGGGGCGGTTCGACCCCGGCTATTCCCGCAACCGCGTGTACGCGGCGCTGTTTCGTGAACTGGGGTGGGAGGTTGACTACTTCTTCGTGAAGTGGTTTCCGAGATTCGGCGACGTGGAGGCAGCCGTGCGCGGGCTCGGACGGCGGCCGAAGCCAGACCTCGTGTGGGTTCCGGTCTGCCGCCAGCGCGACATCCTCGCTGCCTGCCGCTGGGCCCACAAGCGCGGCGTTCAGGTTCTCTTCGACCCGATGATCTCCGCCTGGGACAAGAAGGTGCTCGAGCAACGCAAGTGGAAGGCCGACGAGCCGCGTGCCCGGCGGCTCCTCGCCCGAGAGACGGAGATGATGCACGCGCCCGACATGGTGACGTGGGACACCTCCTGCCATCTCGACTTCTGCGCCCGGACCTTCAACGTCCCACGCGAAAAGATGCGCGTTCTCCTCACTGGTACCGACGAGACGGTTTTCAAGCCAGATGATGAAAGTCAAAAGGCGAAAAGCCTGGCGGAAGAAGATTCTTCGTCTTTCACCCTTCGTTCTTCACCTTTCACCGTCCTCTACCACGGCGCCTACCTGCCATTGCACGGCACGGAGTACATCGTGGAGGCCGCGCGGATGACGCAAGACGAGGACATCCGCTGGGACTTCCTCGGTTGGGGTGCGTACAAGGCCGAGACGGAGGCGAAGGCCGTCGGCATCAAGAACATCCGCTTCCTCGACAAGGTGCCGTACACGGAAGTGCCGAAGGTGATCTGCGCCCACGACGTGGTGCTGGGCGTCTTCGGCACCACGGAGAAGGCGTCGCGCGTAATCGGAAACAAGGTCTACGAATGCATGGCTTGCGCGCGGCCGACCATTAACGAGTTTTGTACCGGCTATCCGCCGGAAGCGAAGGACTGCCCCGCCATCAAGTTCGTGCCGCCGGGCGACGCGAAGGCGATCGCGGACGCGGTGCGCGCCTACCGCGACGACTGGACGCGGCGCGACTTCTATTTCGCCGCTGCACGCGATTTCTTCGAGAAGCACCTTTCAATGGCCGTCATCAAGGGCCAACTTGCCGACATCTTGAAGGACATGGGACTATGAATGCGAATACGAACCAATCCGGTTACAAGTGGCTGGCGCTTGCGCTTTTGTGGGTGGCGTTCTTTCTGCAACAGGGGACGCGGCAGGTGTTCAGCGCCACGTTGAGTTCGATTCAGGCCTCGCTGGACGTGACGGCCGCGCAGATCGGGCTGGTCGCCACCGTGTTCACGTTCGCCTACGGGCTGAGCGTGCCGTTCGCAGGCGTGGCGGCGGATCTGCTGAACCGCAAATGGATGGTCGTGTCGGGCGTGTTCGTGTTCTGCCTCGGCATCTTCGCCTCCGGGTTCGTGGCGGCGCTCGGACTGTTGATCGTCACGTACGGCCTCCTCAACGGATTTGGGCAATCGTTCTACTATCCGTCGGCCACGTCCATCATCGGCCAGCTTCACAAGGAGACGCGCGCGACGGCGCTCTCAATCCTGCAGATGGGCCTGTACACGGGCATCATCGGGTGCAGCGCGGCGGCGGGCTTCCTGGCAGAGTCCGGCACGGACGGCTGGCGCACCGCCTTCCGCGTCTTCGGCGGACTGGGGATTCTGTGGGCCGTGGCGCTCGCGTTCTTGCTGCGAGACACGAGACCCGCCTCCAACATTTCATCCGTTGCGCAGGAATCGACCGCTTCTTTGCAAAAGCCTACGCTGAAGGAAGCGGTTTCGGTCTTCGTCGCCAATCCGTCGGCCGTGTTGCTGGCGCTGGGCTTGGGAATGATGATCTACGTGGACGTGGGATTCAAGACGTGGATGCCGAGCCATCTTGAGACGACGTTCGGCGTGGCGAAGAGGTCGGCTGCGCTCAACGCGGTGCTGTGGCATTATCTGGGGGCGTTCGTGGGCGTGACGCTGGGCGGGCGACTCTCGGACCGACTTGTGGCGAAGCGTCCTTCCGTGCGCATGGAGACGAACATCCTTGGCCTCGCGTGTGCCGTGCCGTTCATCGCGTGGATGGCGTATTCGCCGTCGTTGACGGCCTGTTGCGTGGCGATGGCGCTCTTCGGCGTTTTTCGCGGCGTGTACGACTCGAACCTCATGGCGTCGCTCTTCGACCTCATCCCGTCGCGCTACCATGCCTCCGGCGCGGGCATCATGCTCTGCTTCGGGTTTGTGTTCGGGTCGACGTCGCCGGTCGTGCTGGGACTCTTGAAAGAACATTTCTCGTCCGCCGCCGGCCTCGCGTCCCTCGCGGCGTTCTACCTTGTCGGCGCGGCGGTGATCGCGGCGGCGCGCTGGAGGACGTTCAGGCGCACATGCTGATTGTCTGCCGTTCCTTGCACGGCGCGCAGGGGTGTGCTAGAATGGGCGCATGAGAAAACTGACACTTGTGGCCGCCCTTGCGGCGGGAGCGCTCGCCGCGTGCGGCGGCGTGAAGCAAATCGGATATGTCGGCGCGAGCAGCGGCACGAAGTCGAACGCGCTGAAGATCGTGGAGGTGGATGCCGATACGGGCGCGATCGCCGTCCTCGGTTCGCTGCCCGTGGCGAACGCCACGTACATCGCCGTCAACCGCGCACGGACACGGCTCTACACGTCCCTCGCCGACCCGAAGGGAGAGAAAGGCAAGAACGGCGGCGTGGCCGTCTACGCGCTCGACCCCTCAGGTCGTGTGCCCACGCACCTCGAGACTCTTGCGACGGGCCACCCCGCGCCCTGCCATCTTTCGCTCTCGCCTGACGAGCGCAAGCTCGTCTTCGCCGAGTATGGGCGCGGTACGGCGGGCTGGGTGGACCTCAAGGCGGACGGTACCTTCGCGAAGGAGACGCTCGCAGGCATCGTCTCGGCGGATCCCACCGGGCCGAACAAGCCGCGCCAGGATCGTCCGCACTGCCACTGCGCGCGCGTGACGCCCGACGGCAAGTACGTCTGCATCGTCGATCTCGGCACGGACCGCGTGAAGCTTTACTCGACGGAGACCGGCTCGTTCGTGCGCGATCTCGTTACCGTGCCTGCCGGGGCGGGTCCGCGTCACATTACGTTTCACCCGAACGGGCGTTTCGCCTTTCTCCTCTTCGAGCTTGAAAACTACGTGACGAGCTACCGTTACGCGGACGGACAGTTCACGCCGGTGCAGCAGCTCAAGCTTACGCCGGAAGGCTTCACCGACTTCTCGAAGGCGGCCGCGGTCAAGCTCTCCGCCGACGGATCCGAACTCTATTGTTCGAACCGCGGACACGAGTCCCTCGCCGTGTTCGCCGTGGACGCATCCACCGGCGCGCTCACGCGGCGCGGTATCGTGAAACTCGACGGCGCGTTTCCGTGGGACTTCGAGGTGCTGCCGGGCGGAAAGGTCTTTGCCGTCGGTTTTCAGAAAGACGGCGCGCTGCGCACATACCGTTACGACGCTGCGAAATGCACGCTTGCGCCGCTCGCCGCCGTGAAGGAGCTGGGCTCGATTTTCTGCACGTGCTTCCTGCCTGTCTCCGGCGGAAACTGATTGGCCAATGTCCCAGGGCCGTACGACGGCCAGTCCCTTGTCTTTGACGGCGCAGAGACCGGAATGGCCTCTCGGGACGGTGACGGAGGGGCAGTTCCGGACCGTAGGATCGCTTTTGACAGGGACATGCGGCACATGGTATAATAGTTTTCAACATCACCCCCCTGAAGGAGGCAAACGAGCAAATGTTCAGCAAAAAGACAGTAGGTGCGGTTCTGGCCGCTTCATGCGTGTGGGCCGTGGCGGCCGACACGATCGTGTTCAAGAGCGGATCGCGCCTTGAAGGTACGATTGTCCGCATCGTTGGGAGCGAGATCACGTTCAACAGCGATGACGTGGGCGAGATCAAGGTGGCGGCTGACAAGGTCGCGAGCCTGACGACCGCGAAAGCCAGCACGGTTCAGTACAACGACAAGACGACCGAAGAGGGTGTCGTGAACATGAAGGACGGCGCGTACACCGTGTCGGGCAAGTCGCTCGACATGGGCAATGTCAAGGCTGTCAATCCTGAGCCGGAGGCGTGGCACGGGAGCGTGAACTTCAATGGCGCGGTGGCGCGCGGGAACACGGTGAGCGAATCCGCCACGGTGCTGGCCGACGCGAACAGGCGCTGGGAGAAGGATCGGGTGAAGGCGAACTTCGGATACTACTATCAGCAGACGGGCACGTCGAAGGACACGAAGGAGAAGACCGAAGATCGCATCCTCCTGGAAGCGCAGGAAGACCATTTCTGGGCGACGAAGGTCTACTCCTACATCAATGGCCGCTACGAGCGCGACGGCATCAACGACCTGCAGTACCGCTATCGTCTGGGCGTCGGCCTCGGCTACCAGTGGCTGGAGAACGAGACGTTCGAATCCACCGGCAAGTGGAACTTCGATCAGGAAGCCGGCGTCACGTACGTGAAGGAGAAATACGAACACGAGAAGGACGACGACTATCCCGCGTTCCGCTATGCGCACCACCTCAAGTGGGCGCCGCGCTGGATCGACAACTTCGAACTGTTCCACAACTTCGAGTACCTGCCTGACATGGACAACTGGTCCAACCAGTATCTGATTGCCTCCGACGTCGGCTTTACCACGCAGCTGATCAAGAGCTGGCAGCTTCTCGGCAAGATCGAGTGGGACTACAACTCCAACCCGCCGCCGTCCACGAAGAAGAGCGACATCCGCTACATCCTCGGACTCGGCTACAAGTGGTAACAGGACGGTCGCTTGACGGCTACCGTTCATGAAGGCGGAGAGGTGAGACGATGAAAGTTGCGTTCGCCTCTCCGCCGTTGCCGTCCGAGAAGGGGGTTCCGCTCCTTTCCCAGAACCGGCAGTTCCAGTGGTTCTCGCGCCCCACCTACATTTTCCCCGTGGTGCCCGCGACCGCGGCCACGATGGCGAAGAAGGCGGGGCACGATGCTGTCTGGCT
>CAMNLN010000121.1 GCA_946543025.1 uncultured Verrucomicrobiota bacterium | reverse complement strand
AGGAGAACCACGGCTACGGGTTCGGGACGTTCGCTGGCGTCTTCACGCCGAGCATCCTCACGATCATCGGCGTGGTCATGTACCTGCGCTTCGGATGGATGCTCGGAAACGTGGGGCTGGCCACTTCGCTGATCATCGTGACGGCGGCCAGCTCCATCACCTTCCTTACGGGCCTCTCTATTTCCTCGCTCGCCACGAACATGCGGATGAAGGGCGGCGGGGCGTACTTCATGCTCTCACGCTCCTTCGGGCTGGAGGCGGGGGCCGCCATCGGCATCCCACTCGCGCTCTCGCAGGCGGTGAGCATCTCGTTCTACGTGGCGGGCTTCGCCGAGGCGCTGACGGGATCCGGCTTGCCGGGGACCGGGGCGTGGGATCCGCGGCTGGTCGGACTCGCGACGCTCGCCGTGATGGCCGTCCTCGCAACAGTCTCGGCCGACGCCGCGCTAAAGGCTCAGTTCTTCATCATGGGGGCGATCGCGCTCTCGCTCGTCTCTTTTTTCGCGGGCGGGACACCGCCCTCGCTCGCCGTACCGGATCCCGCCAAGGTGCCGGCCGCGCTCGACTTCTGGGTCGTCTTTGCCGTGTTCTTCCCGGCAGTGACGGGAATCCTCTCGGGCGTGGGCATGTCGGGCGACCTGAAAAACCCGAGCCGGTCCATCCCCGTCGGAACCATCGCCGCCGTGCTGACTGGCTGGGCGGTGTACATGGCCGTGCCGCTCGTCCTCAACGTGTTCGTGTCCGATCCGGCCGTCCTGCGCACGGACACGATGATCCTGCAGAAGTGCGCGCGCTGGCCGTTCCTGATCCTGCTGGGCGTGTGGGCGGCCACGCTTTCGAGCGCTCTCGGCGGCCTTCTTTGCGCGCCGCGCGTGGTACAGGCGCTCGCGCAGGATCGTCTGCTGCCGGGAATCCTCGGGCGCGGCTACGGGGCGAACAGGGATCCTCGCCTTGCGTCGGCGATCTGCTTCCTCATCGCGGCGGCGGGGCTCTGGTTCGGCGACATCAACGCCCTCGCGCCGATCCTCACGATGTTCAACCTCACGACGTACGGACTCCTCAACCTCTCGGCGGGACTGGAGGAACTGATGGGCAACCCGTCTTGGCGGCCCACGTTTCGCGTGAAGCCGTTCCTGTCGTTCGCGGGTTTCGCCGGCTGCTTCGCGGTGATGTTCATGATCAGCCCCGGCTGGACGTTCTGTGCGCTCGTGTTCGAGGGGTTCATCTACTGGTTCGTGAAGCGGCGCGCCTTGCGTGCGCGCTGGGGTGACATGCGGACCGGCCTCTTGATGTACGCCGTGCAGGTTGCGCTGCGGCTTCTGGGAAAACGGCAGCTGGACGAGCGCAACTGGCGGCCGAACCTGCTCGTCCTCGCGAGCGTACCGCTCGACCGTCCGCATCTGCTCACGCTGGCCGCCGCTATTTCGGGCGGACGGAGTTTCGTGACACTTGCGACGGTGGTTCCCGAAGCGGCGGACGACATGTCCCGCGAGACCGCGTTGCGCGATTCCATCCGCCGGCACCTGAACAAGGTGCGCCTGGAGGCGCAGATCCGCATTTATCCTTCGGACGACACGTGGTCAGGCCTGCGCGAGCTGGTACGCGCCTACGGCTTCGGCCCGCTCACGCCGAACACGGTGCTGCTCGGCACACCGATGCGCGCGGAGGACAATCGTCCCTTCGGCGGTTTGATCCATACGCTCGCCCGTTGCCAGCGAAACGTCGTCCTTCTCGGCGAGGGGGCGTCGCGTCAGGCGTCGCGCGCGGATGCGACGCTGGCGACGGTGAGGAACATCGTGCCGGCCCGCGGCCGCCGGATCGACGTGTGGTGGCGCGGGCAGACGTCGAACGGCGCATTTATGCTGGCGCTCGCCTGCCTTGTCCTGCGCGGCGATGCGTGGCACGGCGCGACGCTGCGGCTTTGCAACATCGCGGAGCCGGGGATGGACATGGAGGAAGGGGAGCGGATACTCCGGGAGTTCTTGGCGAAAGCGCGCGTGGCGGCGGAGGTCCTGGTGCTGGAACCGGCAGGGGACAGACCCTTCAACGAGTGCATCTGCGACATGTCGGGCGATGCCGACCTGACGTTCGTGGGGTTGCGGATGCCGGGTCTCGACGAGCCTGCCGAGTCGTACGGAGACTACGTGCAGTCGCTTACGGCCGGCCTTTCCTCCGTGCCGCTCGCCGTGTTCGCCCTTGCGGGCGAAGTCGTGGACTTCCGGCGCATTTTCCGCGAGTAGGCGGTTGACGCGGGGGCCGATATCCGCTAAAATAACTTGGAAAATTTCTGCCGGATGTCAGACGAAGAGGCGAGGGTTTCCTTACTTGCATGTTGGACAACGCATTCGGCACAAACAGAAAGACGAGGTAGTCATGAGCATGAAAAAAACGGTTGTTATGGCATTGGCGCTGCTGGCGGCGACATGCGTGTTCGCGCGCCCGCACGGCGGCTGGGGCGGTCCGCGCTATCATGGCGGCTGGGGCGGTCCACGCTATCACCACGGCGGCTACTACCACCATCACCATCATCATAGTGGACTTGGACTGGCGGCGGGCATCGTCGGCTTGACGGCGGCGACAGCCGCGATCGCGCATGACGTCATCGCGCCGCCTCCTGTGGTCTACTCGACGCCTGCCGTCTATCCGGCGACCTACACGGCTCCCGTCGCGACGACCTACGCGGCCCCTGTCGCGACCTATCCTGTCGCCGCGCCTGCGGTCGTCACGCCCGCGCCCGTCGTCTATCCGGCCACCACGGTCGTCTATCCGCGCGCCTATCGCCGCTGGTACTGGTGAGCGTGTTGCTCCAGTACCGGTTCGTTCTCGTCGTCGCGCTGCTGGCGATCGCCGCTGCGTTGCTGACGGATCGTAATCGTCTGCCCCTCGTCCTGCGCGGACTTCGTCGCGTTGTGGGGGGCGGTGTACGGACGGATTCCCCTAGGCCGATCTCCAGGATGCGGCGGTTTGTCGCTTTTTCGCTTGTGATGTTGGCGTTTCTGCTGGCGGTGGCGGGAGGATAGGAATGGAGGCGTTGTTTTCCTTTCTGAAAAGGCAGGCATTCGGTCTCGCGATTCTCGCGTGTGCGGCCATCGCGTTCGCGTTTCCGGCGGCGTTCAAGGAATGGTGCGGCGTGAAGCTGATGTCGCTTGTCGTGCCTGCGATCCAGGTAATCATGTTTGGCATGGGCACGACGCTTTCCGTCGCAGATTTCCTGCGCGTGGCGAAGCGCCCTTGGGCGGTGGCGACGGGCGTGTTTCTGCAGTTTCTCGTGATGCCGGTCGTGGGATTCCTGCTTGCGAAGGGCTTGGGCTTCTCGGGCGAGTTGGCGGCAGGATGCGTGCTTGTCGGGTCCGTGGCCGGGGGCACGGCATCAAACGTGATTGCGTTCCTGGCGAAGGCCGACGTGGCGCTCTCGGTGACGATGACATGCTGTTCCACGTTGCTTTCGCCGTTTGTCACGCCGTTCGCGATGAAGGTCCTGGCTGGATGTTTCGTCGAGATTGACGCGATGAAGATGATGATGGAAATTCTGAAGGTGGTGATCGTGCCCATCGCGGCGGGCGGATTGGTCCATGCTTTGCTCAAGCGGCAGTTCGAGGCCCACAGGGCCGCATGCGACCGAGTCCTCTCGCTTCTTTCCATGACGGGTATCTGCTTCACCATCCTGGTATTGACCGCGCCGAGTCGCGACACCTTTGCGTCCGCCGGCGTGGCGATCGTGGCGGCGGCGGTCATCCATAACACCGTGGGGTACTTGAGCGGCTATTGGCTGACACGTCTGGTGGGACGCTTTGCGCGTCTGGGCGAGGCGGAGGCCCGCACGGTGGCGATCGAGGTGGGGATGCAGAATGGCGGCATGGCGGGTGCGCTCGCGGTGGGCGTCCTGAACAGCGCGGTGGCGGCGCTTCCGGCAAACGTGTTCTCGATCTGGATGAACTTCTCAGGATCCGTTCTGGCCAACTGGTGGAGCCGCCGCAGCGAGGAAAATATGGTGGGATGTCGGTCATGAGGAAGATTGGGCTTCTTGCCGCGGCCGTCTTGAGCGCCGTGTTGCTGTGGGCGGCGTTTCCGCCGTTGGGCGAAGCGGCGAACGTCGCTGTCGCGCTCGCGCCGCTTCTGGTCGTGGCGCGTCTGTGCGCGCCGAAGCGTGCGGCATGGTTGTGGTTCGCGGGCGGCTTTCTTTTCTGGTTCGGTACGCTTTCGTGGATGCCGGCGATCATCAAGAACAACGGGCCGTGGCCGCTTGTCGTGCTTGGATGGGCGGGGCTGGCGGCCGCATGTGCGGGCTACTTCGCGCTCTTTGGCTGGTTGACGGCGCGCGTGTGGCGGCGCTGGGGGCGGTGGGGGATCGTGGCGGAGCCGATCCTGTGGGCGGGCTGCGAGTGGTTGCGGGCGACGCTCTTTACAGGCTTTGCGTGGAACTTCCTCGGGACGGCGGTGGGGCAGTCGCCCGCGTTTGCCGCGCCGGCGCGGCTGGGCGGCGTCTATCTCGTAAGCGCGCTCGCAGTGTTGCTTAACGGCGTGTTCGCCACGCTTGCCTGTCGCGTGATCGCGCAGATGCGCCGCGAACAGCCAGCGCGGACGAACCGGTGGCTGCGCTCGCTGGAGACGGCTTTGCCGCTGGCGGCCATCCTGTTGGTCTTCTGGCTTTCCCTGCCGCGAGCCACGAGCCACGAACCGCGAACCGCGATTCCTCTCCGCGTTGTGCTTGTGCAGCGGAATGCGCCATGCATCTTCTCGTCGAAACGGCCGCGCGAGAATCCGCTGGAGGCCTACGGACGGCTTCTCGACGTGGCAGCGGTCGCGCGGCCAGACCTGGTGGTGTGGGGCGAGAGCGCGATGGCGGAGTTCGGGCGGACGGACAGCGAACACGCGCGGCGTGTGGCGGACCATTTCGCCGCCAAGTTGGGCGGCGCCGCGCTGCTTGCAGGCGGCGATTGGGTGACGGAAGGGCGCTATCACAACGCCGCCGCGCTCTATTCAGGCACGAACGCCGTGCAATTCTACGCCAAGCAGCATCTGGTGCCGTTCGGCGAGTACATTCCCTTCGACAAATGGATTCCGATCTTGCAGAAGCTTTCGCCGATCGGCGTGTCCCTCTGGCCGGGGGTGGCCCGGGTGTTTAGATTGGCAATCCAAGGACAGGACTTGGGAATGAACGAACCTCCGTCCGTCGCCCTTGCGCCGCTCATCTGCTATGAAGATACCGACCCGACGCTTGCCCGCGCGGCTGCGCGGCTTGGCGCGCAAGCGATCGTTCTCATTACGAACGACAGCTGGTTCTCGCGCTCGGTCGAGGCCGAGCAGCACGCGGCGCAGGCCGTGTTGCGCGCTGTCGAGACCGGTCTGCCCGTGATTCGCGTGGGCAATTCCGGCGTGACTGGCGTGATTGCGGGGGACGGGCGTGCTCGGTGGCTCACGGATGGCGACGGCAAGGTTCTGCTGGATGCGCCCGGCACGATGGTCGAGACGGTCCGGGTGGCGGCCGCGCCGGCCCTCACGCCCTACGCGAGGCTGGGCGACTGGCCGCTGCTTGTCCTTTTTGCGGCCACGCTTCCGCTTGTTTTTGCAAAATCACGAAAGGAACCCACATGAAGAAGATCATGGCACGAATCCTCGCGGCAGGTCTGGGCCTGTCCGTCATCGCCGCCGAGACGCCGTCCGGCCGCATCGAGCTTTTCAACGGGAAGGATCTTTCGAACTGGTACGTGTTCCTGAAGGGGCGCGGTCGCAGCGATCCGCGCGGCGTGTTCACGGTGTCGAACGGCGTGTTGCGCATCTCGGGTTCGGAACTCGGCTGCATCACCACGGAGAAAGAATGGCGCGACTACCGGCTTACGGTGGAATACCGTTTCACGGCCGGCGCGCCAGATGCGCCCGGCAAGAAGGCACCCGACAGCGGCATCCTCTACCACTCCCAGGGCGCGGACGGTTCCTGGCATGGCATCTGGATGAAGTCGTTCGAATATAACCTTATCGTCGGCAAGACGGCCGATCTGATCGTCGTCGTGTCCGACGGCGGCAAGACGAAGCCTGACTATCTTGCGACGGCGGAGGTGGACAATCCCCGTACGCGCCGCTGGACGCCCGGCGGCCAGACGCTCGCGCTCAAGAACGGCGGGCGCGTGAACAGCCGCGAAGACCGGCCCGACTGGCGCAACGCCGCCGACGAGACGGTCACGCCGCCCGAACGTCCCTACGGCGAATGGAACACGGCCGTGCTCGAGTGCAAGGGCGATACGGCGGCGCACATCCTCAACGGCGTGCCGCTTGTGCGCCTGACAGGACTCTCCCCTGCGGAGGGCCGCATCCAGATCCAGAGCGAGGGCTATGGCTGCGAGTTCCGCCGCATCATGCTGGAACCTCTTGAACGCTAGGGCAAAACATGGTTCTCAAATTACGCTGGGCGTGGTATAATGGGGCCCGCCGAAAGGAACAGAAAGATGATACTGGATCAGTTCAAGCTTGACGGAAAAGTAGCGATCGTGACAGGCGCGGGACGCGGCATCGGCCAGGCGTATGCGCTCGGGCTCGCCGAGGCGGGCGCCGACGTCGCGATCGTCGACGTGATCGACATGTCCGAGACGGCGGCCAAGATCAAGGCCATCGGACGCAAGGCAATCTGCATCAAGGCGGACCTTGCGAAGGGCGAGAAGGAGAGTCCGAAGATCGTCGCGAAGGTGGTGAAGGCGTTCGGGCGCGTGGACATTCTCGTGAACAACGCGGGCATCATCCGCCGCGAGCCGTTCGTGGAGCATAGCGCCAAGAACTGGAACGACGTCATCTCCATCAATCTGTCCACGCCGTTCTTCCTCAGCCAGGCTGTGGCGCGGCAGATGATCGCGCAAGGCCAGGGCGGCAAGATCATCAACATCGGGTCCATGCTCTCGTTCCAGGGCGGCATCCTGATTCCGGGCTACGCGGCGGCGAAGGGCGGCATCAAGTCGCTCACGATGCTCATGGCGAACGAGCTCTCGAAGGACGGCATCTGCGTGAACGCGATCGCGCCCGGCTACATCGCCACGGAGAACACGCGCCCGATCCGCGAGGACAAGAAGCGCAACAAGGCGATCCTCGACCGCATTCCCGCAGGCCGTTGGGGCACGCCCGACGACCTCAAGGGCCTGTGCGTGTTTCTCGCCTCGCCGGCGAGCGACTACGTGACGGGTTTCATGTACGCTTGTGACGGCGGCTGGCTGGCACGGTAAATGCGCATTCTCACCCGATACGTCTTCCGCGAGTTCTGCGTACCGCTGGCGTATTGCCTGACGGGATTTCTCTCCATCTACGTTCTCTTCGAGCTGTTCGGCTCGTTCAGCCGTCTGATGGCGGCGAAGCCGGGGTTCGGGAAGACCGTCTCGTACTTCGCCGGATACCTCGCCCCGTACTTCGAGTGGATCGCGCCCGCCTGCCTGATGTTGGCTACGCTCTACACGATGTGGAGCTTCTGCCGGCATTCCGAGCTGATCGCGATGCGGGCGAGCGGCATCGGGTTCTTCGCCATCGTCAAGCCGCTCCTTGTGGCGGCGGCGCTGATGGCGGGGTTCGTGGCGTGGGTCAACGAATACTACGTGCCGAGACGCGCGCAATGGGCGAAGCAGTTCCGTGCGGCGCATTTTGACGAGGAGAAGATGGAAAAGGCGGACGGCATCGTCTACCACAATGCGCCGGCGAACCGTACGTGGAAGGTCGGCCTGGTGGTGACGGAGGACGCGCATGTCTTGGAAGACGTGAAGGTTTCCGTCCGCAAGGGAGACAAGCCTCTGATGACGGTCAACGCGCCGCGCGTGGAGTATCTTGACGGCCAGTGGTGCTTCGACCATCCCGTCGTGTTCTATTACGACGAGAAGGGCGAGGAGCGGCCGTCCTCCACCCCCGAGCTGGAGAAGCTGACGCTCCGTACGTTCCCCGGCTTTGACGAGCGGCCGGATGACTTTCTGCTCCAAAACCGGGAATGGGCGTTCTGTTCGGTTTCAGACCGCTTGCGCTACTTGAAGACGCACGCCTCGCTTTCGCCCGAGACGCGACGCGACTATCAGTACGACATCTACGCGCAGATCGTCGCGCCGCTCGCCTGCATCATCATCACGTTGTTTGCGATTCCTGCGGGCATCGCCACGGGACGGCAAAGCGTCTTCAAAGGGATCGTGGGGGCGCTTGGCATGTTCTTCGCCTTCTACGGCCTGACGATTGTCTGCATGGTTCTCGCGAAGCGCGGACTTTGCCCGCCGCTTCTCGCCGCCGTCTTCTCAGACGTCGTGTTCTTCGGAATCGGTTGCTGGCTGTTCTGGCGCCAGCGTTGAATGCGGTTACGGCGCGCGCGGCGTGTTCTTCTCGTCGAGAAAGACAACGCGCGGCTGGTGGCAAGCGGCCTCTTCCGGCGTAAACTGGCCGAACGCCATCACGATCAGCCTGTCGCCGACCTTGCCCTTGTGGGCGGCGGCGCCGTTCAGGCAACAGACGCCTGACCCGCGTGGCCCCGGAATCGCGTAAGTTTCGAAGCGCTCGCCGTTCTCCACGTTCGCGCAGAGGATCTTCTCGTTCGGGAAGAGTCCAACGGCCTCCATGAGGTCGAGATCGACGGTGAGCGACCCTACGTAGTCGAGGCAAGCCTCGGTGACGCGGATGCGGTGGAGCTTGGCACGGAGAAGGGAGACGGTCATTTCAGGCCCTCTTCGACCATTGCCGCCGTGATGACGACCTTTTGCGCCGACTTGCCGCCGGCGACGTTGTACATGATGTCCGTCATGATCTTCTCCATCGCGGCCCGGAGGCCGCGCGCGCCCGTCTTGCGCGCCAAGGCGTCGCGCGCAAGCGCGCGCAGGGCGTCCGGCTCGAAGGAGAGTTCCACGTTATCGAGCGAGAGCAGCTTCTGATACTGCTTGACGAGGCAGTTCTTCGGTTCGGTGAGAACGCGGACAAGATCCTCTTCCGTCAGTTCGCTCATCGAGGTGATGACCGGCAGACGGCCAGTAAACTCAGGGATGAGGCCGAACTTGACGAGATCTTCAGGCCGGACGTCGAGAGCCGGTTGGGATGTCGGGGTCTCGACGGGTTGCGAAGGCGAGCCGTTGTCGGGTTGAGCGGTCATGCCGAACCCGATGACGGACTTGCCGGTGCGCTCGGCGATGATCTTGTCGAGGCCCACGAACGCGCCGCCGCAGATGAAGAGGATGTTCGAGGTGTCCACCTCGATGT
>CAMNLN010000120.1 GCA_946543025.1 uncultured Verrucomicrobiota bacterium | reverse complement strand
CGCCGAAAGGTAACCGCCAGCACCATCAAGCGCGCCCTCGGCGACAGCACGGATGGCGTGATCCTCGCGCATCCCGCCCGACCGGGAGTCCCCGAGCAGCTCCAGCGGCAGGGCAAGCCCACGGTTTTCATGGACGTCCTTTCGCAAGGCGACACGCCGTCCGTCCCCACAAGCCGCCATCTCCGCGTGGATGACGCCGCGATCGGATGCGCCGCCGCCCGCCACTTTCTTTCGCTCGGCAACTTCCGCTCCTTCGCGTTCGTCCACGATCCGCGCGATGAGATCTGGACGCGCGAGCGTCAGGCCGCGTTCGTCACGACGTTGGCCGAGGCCGGACACGCATGTCAGACCTTCATGCCGCCGTCTCGGGAGGGTCGCGCTCCTACGCGACCGCAGGAACTTCCCGACTTCCTCCGCTCGATCCCCCTTCCCGTGGCCGTACTCGCGGCCAGCGATCTCGTTGCGGCAAACGTTCTCGCCGCATGCAAAACAGCCGGCCTGGCCATTCCCGACGACATCGCCGTCCTGGGCGTCGACAACGACGTCGGTCTCTGCAACCGTCTCTCTCCCCGCCTTTCCAGCATCGAGCCGGACTTCGAGGAAGAGGGATTCCGTGCCGCACTGGAACTGGAATCGCTGCTCGGACACAAGGTAGAAGTCGAGAACCATCCGCTTGCCGACGTGCGCCTCGTCGAACGTGAATCGACGAAGCCGCCGCCCCCGGCCACACGACTTGTCGACCGCGCGCTCGCCTTCATCGACGAAAACTACCGCACCCCGATCACCCCACGCGACGTGGCGCGGCACCTGGGCGTCTCGCGTCGGCTCATCGATCTGCGCTTCCGCCAGCTACAACACGAAACGATTCTTTCCACGCTCACCGCGCGCCGACTGGCTGCCCTGTGTAATCTCCTGAAGGAGGAGTCCGGCTCTCTACGCGATCTGATTGCCTCTTGCGGGTTCGGAAGTGCCATCCGCGCCGCCCATCTGTTCAAAAAGCGGTACGGGCTCTCCATGTCCGCCTACAGGGGAAAGAATCGGGAGATTCCTTCCTCGGCAAAAACACGACAAGTCTCTTGATTCACGACCAGGATTTGATACACTTGTCGCGCACTTCACGCAAAAAACACCAAACGACGACGTAACATCCATGCTCGACACGCTTGCCAGCCATCTGGACACCTTCGCCGCGCTCGCTCCGCTCTGGGGCTATGCGTTCATCTTCGCCTTCATGGCGATCGAAAGTTCGTTCATCCCCTTCCCAAGCGAGATCGTGATGATTCCCGCCGGGTTCCTCGCCGCGCGCGGCGAGCTGACGCTCCACGCGCCAATTCCCGACCTCGCGCTCGCCTGCGCCGTGGGCCTCGCCGGCTCGCTTGCCGGTGCCTACTTCAACTACTTTCTCTCGTCCAAGCTCGGCGAACCGTTCCTCAGGAAATACGGCAAGTGGTTCTTCGTGAAGCCCGAGGCCCTCGACCGCGCCTGCGAGGTGTTCAACCGCTACGGAAACGTCACCACGTTCGTCTGCCGCCTCATCCCCGTCATCCGCCAGCTCATCTCCATCCCCGCCGGCCTCGCGCGGATGCCGCTCGCCAGGTTCACGCTCTTCACGGGCCTCGGCGCGGGAATCTGGACGATTATCCTCGCCGCCGTCGGCTACGCGCTCGGACGTTCCGCCGGCGACATCACCTACCTGGAGCTCGTCCATCGCGGCAAGGCGATGCTGGACGCGAACCTCGTCTGGATCCTCCTCGGCGCCGCGCTGCTGGCCGTTGCCTACGTCGCCGTCTCGAAGCTCGTCATGCGCCGCCGCCCCGATCACTCGTGACGCAACGCCTCGATCGGGTCGAGCGACGCGGCGCGGAGCGCCGGATAGAGGCCGAAGACGATCCCGATTCCCACCGAAATGCCGAACGCCAGCACCATCGAGTAGGGCTGGATGACGGTCGGCATCTGCGTAAAGAACGTGATGAGCAACGGGATCGCCACGCCCACCACCAGCCCCGCCAACCCGCCGCCGATGGAGAGGACGCACGTGTTGATGAGGAACTGCACCACAATGCGGCTCTTGCGCGCGCCGATCGCCCGCCGAATGCCAATTTCCTTCGTGCGCTCCGTCACGGAGGCGAGCATGATGTTCATGATGCCGATGCCGCCCACGAGGAGCGAGATGCCCGCGATCGCGCCAAGGACGACGTTGTACGTGCGCTTCGTCTTCTCCGCCTCGCGCAAAAGCGAGAGCGGAACGTCGATCTTGAAGTCTTGCTTCTTGTGGAACCGCTTCAGCATCGCCTCGATCGCCTTGGCCCCCGCCTCGACCACGGACGTGTCTCTCATTTTCACGATGATCTGCGAAAGCTCCACGCGCTCGCCCTCCATGCCGCCCGCCGAGTAGCGGATGTTCGCCACGCCGAAGAGCCTCGCCGCCGTCGCCATCGGGATGTAGGCGTCCGCGTCCGAGTCCGGCGCGCGCACCGTCCCGCCCGACTCGTTCTTCACGATCCCCACCACCTCGAACACGCCGCCGCCCAGCCGCACGCGCTGGCCGAGCATCGTCTCGGCCGCCAGCAGCTTGCGTACGCCGAACTCCGTAAGCACGCACACGTTCGCGCGCGACTCCATGTCCGCCTCGTTCAGCACGCGCCCCGCCAGCACCGGACGCGGCACCACCTCGAACCACTCGGGAATCGTCTCCACCACGCGCAGCTCGAGCTGGCGCTCGTTGAAGCGCGCGTTGCGCCTCACCATGCGCGCGGGCACCGTCTTCTCCACGCCCGGCACCGTCTCGTTGATGCGCGCCTCGTCGTCGTTGAGAAGCCCGTACACGGCCAGCCGCGCGCCGCGCGTGGCTGAGCTGGACGTGCTCTCGTCGGAGGTTGGCTTCACGGAGTTCACCATAATATTCTGGCTGCCGAGCCGCTTGATCGACTCGAGCGCCTGATGGCTCGCGCCCTCGCCCACCGCGAGCATCGCGATCACCGAGCCGACGCCGAACACCATCCCGAGCATCGTCAGGAACGAACGCGTCTTGTGCCGCCACACGTCCGTCACGCCCAGCCGGATGAACGGCCAGTAGAAGCTCAGGCCCTGCATGATTCTGTCTCCGAGATGTCCACGCCCTAATTATACCAAATCGCCGACGCCCTACGCCCGCATGTAGTATAATATCCGCCATGGACACCAAGACCACGAAACAAAAGCCCCTAACCTCGTTTGCACTGTTCGTCGTGCTCGCGGCGCTGACCTTCGCAGGTTGCCGCACGGGCGACGCGCTGGCCTTATGGAACGACAACGCCCCCTCGAAGGCCGCGATCGTCGGCTACGTCGCCGCCGTCACGGACGCAAGCTCCCCCGACTACATACCGCCGGAGCGGCGCATCGCGGTGTTCGACCTCGACGGAACGCTCTTCTGCGAGACCATGCCGACCTACTTCGACTGGCTTCTTTTCGAGTATCGCGTCCTCGACGGCGCCGGCCCAAGGTTCACCCCCACCGCCGAACAAACGGCGATCGCCCGCGCCTCGCGCGAACGCGGCGTCTTGCCGCCGCTGAACATGGCGCGCGAGCAGACCCTCACGGACGTCTATCGTGGCATGACGCTGGACGAGTTCGACGCCATGGCACGCGAGTTCATGGACAAGCCGCAGCCGAACTTCAAAGGTACGAAACGCGGCGACATGTTCTACGCGCCGATGGTCGAGCTCGTCGATTACCTTGTCGCCCACGATTTCATCGTGTACGTGGTGAGCGGTTCCGACCGTTTCCTGGTCCGTGCGCTCGTTCGCGGCAAGCTTCCCGTCGCGCCGCAGCACGTCATCGGCTCCGACAGCGAAGTCGTAGCGGCGGCGCAGAACGGCGCAGACGGCCTCGCCTATCTCTTCCGGACAAACGACGTCCCCATCATGTCCGGACGCGCGATTGTCAAGAACCTCCAGATGAACAAGGTCAACGCGCTGATCCGCGAACTTGGCGTCAAGCCCGTGCTGGCGTTCGGCAACAGCATGACCGACGGGAGCATGGCGAACTATACGATCTCGGGCAACCCGTACCGCGCGATGGCGTTCATGCTACTGTGTGACGACACGGTCCGCGAAAACGGCAACCTGAAGAAGGCGGATCGCATGCGTTCGGCCTGCCGGGAACACGGCTGGCAGCCGATCTCCATGCGCGACGACTGGAAGACCATCTACGCCGTCAGCCCGTGATCCGGTCGAGCGTGAAGCGGCGGAAGAGGATCTTCGACCGGTCCCCCTGCCGTATCGAGAAGTTGTACGGCGCGGCGGCGGCCTGACGCGTGAACTCCACCACGTACCGAAGGTCGGACATGCCCTTCGGCGTATGGATGAAGCCGAAACCGGCAGGCCGCTTTTTGTCGGGAGGCGACTTCAGCGTGAAGTTGACGCCGCGCACCTTGCCCTGCTCCAACAGAAGGTCGGCCGTCAGGCGCAGCTTCGTACCGACGGGAATCTTGTCCCACAGGCCGACGGGAAACGAGAACTCCCTCGCCCCATTGAACGAGAACTTCTCCCCTTCACGGGCCGGGGCGGGCACGCCTTCCCAGATGCGCACGACGGGCTTCGCCTCGGGCGGCGTCCATTCCGCGCAGATCGTCTTCCCCTCGCCGCCCCAGAAGTTGACGGGCGTCACGGAGACGCGGCACGGTTCGCCCGGCGTGAAGTAGCCGGCCGAGATGGCGGCGTCCGTCAGCGTCGCGCCGCGCGCGGACGCAGGCAAGTGGTATTCGCCGCGCGTCTCGCGGCGCGCGAAGGTGCGCCACTTGCCGCCCGCGTCGCGATGTGCCAGCTCCAGACGGTAAAGGTACGTCGTGTCCGTATCCGTCGCCGCCGGGAACGTCACGGCAAGCGACGAGAACGGTTCGCCGTTGGCCTTGAACGACAGCTTCGCGTCGGCAGGGAACTGCGGCTTCGGCCTCGTCGCGCAGAGCCGTTTGGGGTCGTACGGCGCATTCGCCGGATCGTAGGGCCACGCCACCGTCCATGGCGCCGCCGCTCCGATCTCCACGCCCTGCTGCAGCTCGAACCGGCGGAACACGGCCTTGGACGGATATACCTCCATCACGATGCAGCTCCAGTTCTGGAGCGTAGGCTGCACGGACCCGACGTTGTCGCCGTTCCACTGCGCGAGGCAGCCCACGCTCACGTCCGTGAACGCGCCCTGCCAGATGTTCTGCTCGTTGCGGAGCGAGCCGTGCGCGTGGCCGGAGACGTTGATCACCTGCGGGAACTTCGAGAGGATGCGTCGGCGCTCCACGCTGCCCCAGGCGCGCGAGTTCTCCGTTGTATCCACCGGCGGCACGTGGTCGAAGATGAACACGGGCTTGCCGGGGTTCGCCGCGCACGCCTTCGCGATCGTCGCCTCGTAGCGCGTCAAGTCGAGCCACTGCGGGAACACGAGGAACGTGAAGCCCTTGAAGACAATCTCGTCGTACGCCTCGTTCGGAATGCCGAGGAGCGCCTTCACCTTCGGGAATGCGAGGAGCGGATTCTTGGAGTCGTCCTCCGGGTAGTCCATCCGGTCGTGGT
Organism: uncultured Verrucomicrobiota bacterium; assembly: GCA_946543025.1. GTDB lineage: Bacteria > Verrucomicrobiota > Kiritimatiellia > RFP12 > UBA1067 > RUG572. Next base: position 3,655 of record CAMNLN010000120.1, on the reverse strand, counting down.
TGGCCCAGACGTACAGTTCGCGCGGTGCCGTCGCCGGATCCGGGTACGTCTCGCGCCGGACGGCGCAGTAGTGCGCGTAGGCTTCCGGGTAGAACTTGTCCGCGATGTCGCCGCAGTTGACGATCATCTCCACGCCATGCGCCTTGAAAAGCCTATACGCCAGCTCCACGCGCTCGCACGACTTGCGCGTCTTGCGCACGTGCGTGTCCGTGACGAGCCCCACCTTGAAGAGCGGCTTCCCGTCGTCCGCCAGCGCCGGACATGCCGCCGCGGCCGCCAGGCCCCCCAGGAACCCGCGCCGCCCGATCTTCACCGTATCAACTTTCGTGCGTTTCATCGTCGCGTTCCTTCTTTCTTTCAGTCTTCGCCTTCCGCTCGGCCAGTTGCCTGAGGTCGGCATCCTTCGGCGTCTTGCGGAAATAGTTGTAGTTCAGCACCCAGCAGGAGGGATGGCGTCGGATCACATGCTCAAGGTCGAGAATGCAGTCCTGCGTCCGCCGCCAGACGTCCGTACCCTTCTGCCACGGATAGAGGTTGACGTATTCGCATCGGTAAGTGCCGTCCTTGAGCGGACGGCTCCATGCCACCACGATCGTCGAGTGCGTCTTGGCCGCGAGGAACGCCGGTGCCACCGAAACGGGAACCGGCCGGCCGAAGAACTCCACCCACACGCCGCCGTCCTCCGGACGGACCACCTGATCGACGAGAAGCCCCACGTCCGCCCCGCCCTTCAGCCCTTCGTAGAGCGGACGGAACGCGCCGTCGGCATGGACGATCTCCTGCCCGATGGACTTGCGCGACTTCATCAGCAGCTCCGTCATGGCCGGCGTTCCGATGTCCTTCGCCACCGAGATCATCCGCCGTCCCTGCAGATGCACGAGCTGCGACAAGACTTCCCAACAGCCGAGATGAGCGGACACCGTGACAAGCGGCTTGTGCTCCGCCAGCACGTCCAGGCACTTCGGCGAGAACACGGCCACAGAAGCCGCGCGCCTCATCGCGTTGCGGCTCGTCCAGAACACGTGCCCGACCGTCCGCGCCATGTTGCGGTAGCTGCGCTTCAGGATCAGCGTCTCCCGCCGCGTAGGCGGCGCGGACGACGCGACGCCCAGCACGGCCCGCAGATTCGCCAGCGCAAGGGCGCGCCCCTTGCGGTCGAAGAAGAACATCACCGCGCTCATGAAGTCGCACAGCGCGAACAGCATGCGATGCGTCAGGTTCGTGAGCACCAGCAATCCAAGAAAGATGCCCAGCCACTCGAACGGCCGACGCAGCCCGCGCCGGATCGGCTTGCGGTTGCGCCTGCGCTTGCCACCGTGCCGGCTGGACGCGCTGTTATCGGGTTTCTGTGCCATGCGCTACGAGTATACCAAATTTCCGGCCCGTCCACGCCTGTGCGTTTGGACGCGGCCCGGCCGAACCGTCGCCCACGGATCACGGGCCGCTAACCGTAACCGGCGGTAGCGTCATCACGCCGTCGGGGCCTTGGCCGTCATCCTCGTGCAGGAGGATCGAAAATCCGAATCCCGACTTGACTTCCTGCGGGGCGATCCTCAAGTCCGCCAGCCGGAACACGCAGTCGTAGCGCGTGACGTTCCCTTCGCGCACGGGCGACGCGCACGGCCTGCGCACCACGCCCGCAGCCGTCTGGACCTCCACCTCCACGGCGTCGCCAGAGGCGTGGACGTCGTCCGTCACCTCCACCCGCACGCGCAGCGCATCGTCCGCAAACGCAAGCCACGCCTTGGCGGAAAGGTCGTCCGTGCCTTTCCAGCAACGCGCCACCTGCGCGGGATCGGCCTTGTAGTAGTCGTTCATGTTGCGATAGTCGTCCAGGACGAAATCCGGCGCGCGACCGGGCACGTCTGCAGGTATCGCCTGCACGCGGCGTACCGGCATCGGCACGGCGGCCAACGCGGCGGCGTCCGGCTCGGCGAACGTGGCACCCACGAAGCGGATGGCGGAGGGGTCTGCCCCCAGCGCCCACGCGACGGTGCCATCTTGCAGCGCGCATGGCGTACGATTGCCCATAAGATCGCACGTCTCCACGCGCACGGCGTCCGTGCGGAACGGAATCGACGCCGACGCGCCCAATCCCGCGTCCCAGCCCGCCACGACGATCTCGTTCCCCTTGCGGAAGCGATAGGCGTGGCGCGTCTTCTCGTCGATCAGGCGCACATCGCGGTCGAAGCCCTTCAGAAGCGCGGCGAGCGCGGAGAACGCGCAGTACGTGGCGCGCGGGTAGTAGTCCGCCGTCATGAGGCCGTAGGCCTGCTCGGGGTCGGACGCACGCCACCCGGTGGCGCGCAGGTTGTACCAGATGTAGTCAACGGAGCCCCACGCCCAGGCGTAGAGGATTTTCTTCCACACCGCCCGCGCGGCCACGTCCTCCATGCCGCCCACCGTGGTGAGGGCCGTCTCGTTCGAGTACCACGGCTTCGTGATCCCATACCGTTTCAGGAACGGGAACATCCGTCGCTGGAGCGTACGCTCGTACGCCTCGAAGGGACTGTGGAGATGGACGGGATGGACATCGTACCAGCCCTGCGCCTTCTCGGCGAACGCCTCGTTGATGCCTGGGTTGGTAGGCGGACGCCCGTTCCAGCTGCCCGTATCGGGAACCGTCCAGCCGTTCGGGATCACGCAAGCCTCGGAACATCCCGCCTTGACGCCCTCCCATCCCTCGCGCTGGACGCGCAACGCCTCGTGAATCGGCAGCACCTCGGGCGGCACAAGGTCCCACTCGTTGCCCATCTCGTAGTAGTCGATTTGCGTGCCGTAGCGCGCGGCGATCGCGCGGCAATAGTCGCGGAAAAGACCGTCGCGCGGCGGAATCGACGCCGCGCGGCGGTGCTTCGCCATCGCCTCGTAGCCAGGCGTGCGCGCCCATCGCGGCACGGTGTAGAGGTTCGCGTCGATAGAGATGCCGCGCGCGCGCAACGCGCGCAGAATGCGATCCGGCGTCTCCCACGCGAAGGCGTGCTCGTTCGTCTCCACCGACCCGAAGTGGAAGCCGCCGGTACGGACGAGCTTGCACCCGCAGGCGACGAGCGCGTCAAGCGTAAGCGCGAAGTCCTTCGGCGCGAAGCGCGCGGCGTGGTAGTTGATCCCCATCCTGAACGTCGGCTTTGGCAGAATCGGTCCAGCCTCGTGGCGGTCCAGCACGGCGAAGCGCGTCTCAAGGCACGCAGTGGAACCGTCCGCGCCGCGCAGCTCGCCGGTGACGAACCAAATGCCCTTCGACGGCAGCGGCCACGGCACGTCCATGCGTACCATGTCGCCGCCGGGTACGGACATGTCCACAGGCATGTCAGGGCCTGCGCCCGTAAAGTCGCGCAGATGCAGGACGCCTTTGGTTACAACCGGCGCACGCGAGGCGTTCGCAAGCAGCAGCACGGGACGCTCCTCGTCGCCGCGCGAAACGTGGAGCGGGTTGCGCGTGTCCACGTCGAGGCGGAGCGCGCCCGCCTGCGTGGTGCGCGTACGCGCCGTGAAGACGGCGTTTGTGATCGGGCACGTGCCCTTTTGTCCCTTAGGCCAGAAGAAGGCCTGGCGAAACTGGTAGCGGTGCGCGTGCGGCAGGTTCGTCGCGAACGTCGCCGCGCCGTCAACGAGGCGCGCGCGAAGGTTGATTCGCTCCTCGTTGGATTCGTCC
>CAMNLN010000119.1 GCA_946543025.1 uncultured Verrucomicrobiota bacterium | reverse complement strand
TTTTTCTGAATTTTGGGGTTGCATTTCTGCGCCGAGAGTGAGAAACTATTAGGGCTTTTCCACGCGAACTAACAGTACAGGAAGGAGGCTGCCGGCCATGATGACGATATACAGATGGGAGAACGGTGGCCTGAAAGAGGCCGCCGACCTCGCCGAATCGTGCTGGATCAACCTGGCAGAGCCAACTACCGCCGAGCTGGAACAGGTGTTGTCCTTCGCCCAGGTGCCTCGCGACTTTCTTACCGACCCCCTCGACCGTGAGGAGCGTCCGCGTTTCGAGAGCGAGGACGGCTTTTCTCTTATCATCGTCCATGTGCCGTACCCTGTGCGTGGGGAGGAGGACGACGAGAGCATCCTGCCGTACGCCACGGTCCCGTTGGGCATCGTTCTCTTTGGCACGAGCGTCATTACCATCTGCTCCGCCGCCACGCCGGTGACGAACGCTTTCCTCGACCAGATCCGGCGCGTCTGCCCGCCCTGTGAGCAGAACCGCTTCGCGTTCCGCCTTCTGTGGCACGCGGCTGTCCTTTTCCTGCGATATCTGCGCGATATCCACGCGAAGACGGAAGATCTTGAAGATTCGCTTCATGAGTCCATCTCCAACGAGGTGCTGCTCAAGTTGCTTACCTACCAGAAGTCGCTTGTCTACTTCTCTACCTCCCTCAAGGCGGACAACATCCTCATCAACCGCCTCGACCACGCGCGCCAGTTGAATCTTTCAGAGGACGACTCCGACGTGTTGGACGATGCGCAGGTCGAATACCAGCAGGCGCTCGAGACGGCCACCATTCACGCGAACATCCTCAACGGTACGCTTGATACGTTCGCCTCGCTCATCAACAACAACCTCTCCAACGTGATGAAGTACATGACGGCCGCGACGATTTTGCTGGCCGTCCCCACTGTCATCACGAGCGCCTACGGCATGAACGTCGCCCTACCCCTGCAGGGCTACGAGCATGCGTTCGCCGTCTTGGCCGCGCTCTCGTGCGTCCTCGCCGCAGGCATCATCGGTCTGCTCGTCTACCTCTACAAGAAGCGCGTATTTTAGGTTCATCCCCAACAAGGAGTATTATGAAGCAAGTCTCACGGCGTTCCTTCCTGGCCGGCGCGTCCGCGCTGGCAGGGCTCGGCGGCTGCCGCTCCCTTTGGCTGCCGGGCGACAATCCGCAGCTGAAGGTGGGCGTCATCTCCGACATCCACGTCACCACGCCCGCCTCGACGGCGGTGCTGGAGCGCGCGCTCCTCTATTTTCGCGACCGCAAGGCGGACGCCGTTCTCATCGCAGGCGATCTCTCCGACTGGGGGCTTTTGAGCGGCCTCAAGTGCGTGGCCGATACGTGGAACCGCGTCTTCCCGAACGACAAGGCCCCCGACGGGCGCAAGGTGACGAAACTTTTTATCACCGGCAACCATGACTACGAAGGCTGGCGCTATGGCGATATGGCCGCCGAGATGCACGCCCTCGGCTACTCCGAGGACGAGGCCATGATCAAGCTCGGCATGAAGAAGTGCTGGGAGGAGACGTTCCAGGAGCCGTTCGCGTCCATCCGTCGCCGTACCGTCAACGGCTACGACTTCATCAGCGGCGAATGGTACGACAACCGCGACAAGATGTCTGGCTTCAACCTGATGCCGGACTGGTTCAAGGAGCACGGCAAGGAGCTGGATGCCTCCCGTCCGTTCTTCTACTTCCAGCATCCCCCTGTCCCGAGCACCGTCATATCATCTTCGAAGGCGGGCGGTCCCCTCCAGCGGCTGACCGACACGCTCGCCGCCTATCCGAACGCCGTCGCTTTCACGGGCCACACGCACTGGACATTCAACGACGAGCGCGCCATCTGGCAGGGCGCGTTCACGGGCGTGTCGATCCCCTCGCTCTCCTACACCAGCGTTCCCGGCGGCTACGTTAACGGCATCGACATCCGCAACGGCAAGAAACCGCCCGCCTGCACGATGCCTGTCGTTCCGGCTCGTTTCAACCTTGAGGAAGCGCAAGGCTACTTCATGTCCGTGTATCAGGACAGAATCGTGTTCGACCGACACGACTTCTCGCAGAATGTCCCGGGCGGCGCACCGTGGGTGGTGCCGCTGCCGATGACGGCGGAGAACAAGCCGTTCACGTTCAAGGCGCACGGTGCGCGCACGCCCGTGCCCGAGTTCCCCGCCGGCGCGAAGCTGAAGATGTTCACCACGAACGCCGACGCGCGCAGCGGCCACTGGCAGATCGTCTTCGTGCTCGACTTCCCTGCGGCGAACGCCGTGCGTTCAGCGCGCGCGTTCGATTACGAGATGCGCGCCGTTCCCGCAGACGGCTCCGAGCCGGTGGTCAGGCGTTTCCTTTCGCCCGCATTCCACAAGCTGCCGAAGGACGAGCCCCAGCAGGTTCGCTTCTGGGTCGATTCGATGGACATGCCGCAGGACGTGGAGTACCGCGTCGAAATCTATCCACGCAATTGCTTCGGCGCGTGCGGCAAGCCGATCGTCTCCGCGCCTCGCCGCAGCAAGCCCGGCAAGGACAAGGTCCGCGCCTGATCGGGGCGACGGCAATCCATGCTCCACCCCGATCCCATCGTCTATGTCGACGGAAAAGAGCGCCGGACGCTCGATTTGCGGCCGGACGGAGTAGCTTGCATCCCTGTGCTGGGGCTGAGCAACTTCCAGTCCGTGCGGACGGGCACGGAGGAGCACGTGCATCCCGGGTGCGTGGAGGTGTCCCTCTGCGTCCGAGGCAACCTGATGTTCGAGTCGTTCGGCGCGTGCTACCCGTTCCTGCCGGGGACGGTGTTCGTTTCCCAGCCGGCGGAGCCGCACCGGATGCGTCACAACCCGAAGGGCCTGATGCTCTACCGCATTCTCTTCAGCATACCGAACGAAGGGGAGAACGTGCTGGGGCTCCCGCCGGACGAGAGCCGCTGGCTCGTGCGGCAGATGACGCATTTCCCCTTGCGGCTCTTTCCCGCGACGGTGCGCGTGAAGATGGCGTTCGAGCGGTTGTTTGAGACATACGACACGGCAGGGCGCAGTTCCGCCGCGCGCCGCCTGAAGATGCGATCCGCCGTGCTCGAGCTTCTGCTCGCACTCGTGGAAGCGCCGCATGCGCCGGCCTCGCCGAAAGGACGGCGCAATTCCAAGGTAGATGCCTTGATCGCGCGGATACGCGCGCGTCCAGAGGATGACTATCCGCTCGAAGCGATGGCGCGCGAGGCGGCGCTTTCCACGGTTGCGCTCAACGAGGCGTTTAAGCGCGCGACGGGCCTGCCGCCACATGCGTTCCTGCTCGACTGCCGCCTGAAGAAGGGGTGTGAGCTGTTGCGCGCAGGCGAGGCCGTCGGCGCGGTCTCGAAACGCCTCGGCTTCTCTTCGGCGCGACATTTCGCGACGGCGCTCAAGCGAGCGACAGGCCGCTCGCCGAGTGGCTTCCGGCCTTGAAGTTCACTTTATTTATTTTTATTTTATTGGATGTTCGGACCATGCCGGATGGTGTAAAATATCGGCATGAAAAATCAACTGTTGTCGATTCTTGCCTGTTTTCTGGTTGTGCCGCTCGTCGTGGCGGCAGAGGAGTGGACGTTTCCCGAGGGAGCGCCCTGCAACTTGCGCGTACCGCACGATCCGGCGCTGGACTTCCCGGACGGCTTCAAGGCCACCGTTCGCTTCTCCTGCGACCTGGAGAAGATCGGCAAGAAAAGCCGGTTCGCAAACCTCGTCACGAAGGGACGCGACTTCAACGACGGCTGGAGCATCATGGTGAAGAACGACGGCCAGCTGCTCGTGAACCTGAAAGGGGTACGGCCCGCCTACGGACTCGTGGCCACGCGCATCGAGGCGAACCGCGAGCATTTGCTGGAGGTTTACGTGTGCACGAATTGCGTGCGCATCATCCTCGACGGCAAGGAAACCGGCTCGTACTGGTATGCGGGGCGGCGGGACATGGGAACAGTCCCCACGCCGCTTCAGATCGGCAGCATGGGCGGCTATACGTTCTCCGGGCGGCTCCCCCTTGTGAGGCTTGAGGCGTTGGCGGACGTGTCTCTGCCGCCGGGCGGCCCGAAGCCGATCTCGTATCAGCCCCCGGAGAAGCAGTCCCGTGCGGAAGTCAAGTGGGTGAAGCCCATCTGCGTTGAACAGGATCGTTACATCGGCTGGCCTACGGTCTGCCGCCTCGCGAATGGTGATGTTTTGGCCGTGTTCTCCGGCGACCGTGACAGTCACATCTGCCCGTGGGGCAAGGTGCAGATGGTGCGCTCGACCGACGACGGCGAGACGTGGAGCGCGCCTGTGACGATCGCGAACGGACCTATCGACGACCGTGACGCGGGCATCGTGCAACTTCCTGACGGCGAAATCCTCGTGACATACTTTACGTCCGTCGCCTACCGCGCGAAGGGCATCCTCTCCAGTCATCCCGACTATGTCCGCCATGACGAGAAGATATCCGATGATGTCCGAGCCGCCTCGCTCGGCAACTGGGCCGTCCGCTCGCGCGACAACGGCAAGACATGGTCGAAGCCGGAGAAGCTGGACATGAAGGGACAGACTCCGCACGGTCCCATCCTGCTGAAGGACGGCTCGCTCTTCCAGATCGGACGTTCGTTCACGAATTCTCGCATTGGCACGGCACCGCAGGGGCGCTCGCTCATCTCGGCGGAACGCTCCGCGGATGGCGGACGGACATGGCAGATGCTGTGTCCAGATATCCCCGACATGAACGGCGAGAACGCGAAGTCCCACATGTTCCATGAGCCGCACGTGGCCGAACTCGCCGACGGCACGCTCGTGGGCATGGTGCGCTACCACGGCGACGACGGCGGGAAGGGGCTTGCGAAGCACGGCAACGGCTACATGCGCGTGACGTTCTCCAAGGACGGCGGCAAAACGTGGACGCCGATGGCGCCCACGCCGCTTCTGGGATTGCCGCCACACCTCCTGCCTCTGCCAGACGGCAGGCTCGTGTGCGTCTACGGGCGACGCCTCGCGAACCCCGGCTTCGGCGAATTTGCCTGCATCTCGGACGACGGCGGCAAGACGTGGGACGTGGCGAACGAAATCGCACTTGCGCCCAGCCATTGCGGCGACTTGGGCTACCCGGCCTCGTGCATCCTCGCGAACGGCGACATCCTCACCGTTTTCTACCAGCAGCCAACGCTCGGCACGAAGCCTTGCCTGATGGCGACGCGGTGGAAAGCCAAGTAACGTTAAACGGTTGAAATGGTGTTGTGGGGCTTAACAAAGGAGCGTGGTCGTGAAACGGACTGTTTTGGGGATAATGCTGGCCGGCGGAGGCTTGTGGGCGGCGGATTTGCCTGATCCCGTCATTTGGTTTACGATGGATTCCGTCGCGAACGGGGTGATCAGGGACATGTCCGGCAATGGACATGACGTGACGCTGGGGTCTGGTTTGTCGATAGGGGCAAGCCGCGTCAAGGGGAATGCCCTTGTCTCGGACGGGACGCGGAACACGTACGGTACGTTTTCCGCCCCTGCCCTTGGCAGCCGCACGGCCACGTTCTGGCTGTACCGAAACGAAAAGGACAACGATGATTCCATCACAAGCGCCGAAAACAAGTTCCCCTACGTGTTCAACAACGTATCCGGCTTGCAGGTGATGTTCGAGGGGACGCAGGACAAGATGCGCATTGGCGTAGGCGACTGCATCAGCTTTGCTCCGATGGCGGCGCGCAAGCGATGGGCGCACTACGCCGTGGTGGTGGAGGATACGGGCGTGCCTAGCCCCACGACGGGCTTCATGCTCTACAACCTGCGCGTCTATCGCGATGGCATGGAGGTCTTGTCCACCAATGGCCTTTCGGCCATTCAGAACACGCATGTCGAGAGCGCCAACGCGATCCTTTTCAACAACTGGATGGGGAGTACCCGCCCAGTGTGGGGGCAGTTGGACGAATTACGCATCTTCGATACGGCGTTGACGGTCGAGCAGGTCTGCGCCGAGATGCGCCGTCCGCTCGACGAACGCGGGCCAGAGCTGATCGGCTACTGGCCGTTGGACACGGTTGACACGGACGGCGACGGTGTTCGCACCGTCCGCGACGAGACGGGACTTTCCAACACGTTGCTGCTAGGTGCCGGTCTCGCCCGGGTGGATGCCCCGAACGGCAAGGGCTTGTACTTTGACGGCATGAACTCTTCCTGGAGCCAGGTGTCGCCAACATGCAACTTCCAGGCGCTGCTCGACACCACGATCACGATGTGGATCAATGTTCCCGTTGCGGCCGAAAATCTCTTGGAGATCTCCGGTTCGAACAACAACAGGTTTCCGCAGGTGTTCAGTTTCCCTGGATCGTCCAGCCGCGCCGAGCTCCAGCAGGCGCGCACGCAGAACAACCTGAGGATGTTCTGGCACTGCGGCGATACCGCGTTCTGGCTCGATCCGGCGCTCGGTGCTCGCGACACCTGGCACCATCTGGCTTTCGTGCATCGCTACCGCTACGACGCGGCTGCGGGGAAGTGGCGGCAGTGGACTGATGCCTACATCAACGGCACGCGTTCCGCCCACGGCGCCGAGATGGACGTCACGATGACGCTGGAAGATCCTCTGCAGCCGGTCTACTTCGGCAATGCGAGCAAAAACGCCTGGCGTTCGATCATGGGATCGTTGCATGACATCGCCGTGTGGTCCGGCGCGCTTGACGACCAGGCCATCCGCGACATCGCGCAAGGTCCTGCACCCGTCGATGTCGGCGACGACTTCTCGGTGGCGGCAGATGTCGCCGAACTCCGTGCGGAACTCGGCGACGGCGAGGGAACCGTGGAGTGGACGCAGGTGGACGGGCCGGCGGCGACGATCGCCGCACCGTGGTGCGCTTCGACGCGCGCGACGCTTCCGGAAGCGGGCACCTACACGTTTCGCGCAACAGTCAAGGGGCGGCTGCGCTCGACGTTCGACGACGTGACGGTGACGCGGATTGCTCCGCCGTCCGGTAACGTCGCGCCGGCCGTGACATTGCCCGCGACGGCGGCGGTGACGCTACCGCAGCAACTGAACCTGGCTTGCACGGTCTCTGACGGCGACGGCGGACCGGGGGCCTTGCGCGTCAGGTGGACACGCGTGTCGGGACCAGGCGGCGTGTGGTTCGAGCCGGAAAACACGGCGACCACGCGAGCCACGTTCGCGGAGGCCGGTACGTACGTGCTGGCATGCGTTGCGTCGGACGGGGCCGACGAGACGACGGCGACGACGACTGTTACGGTTGCTGCTGACGCGGTGGCGGACGGGCTTCGCGACGGACTGATCATGAGCGTCACGGGCGACGAGGGATCGCCGCGCGTGGAAGGCGTGTCGGGGAACACATGCGTGACCAATGCGGACTACGCCACCACCTTCTACGCGCCGGGGCGCGTGGGCGTCGGCTTCAGGAGCGTGGGCGCGACGGCTTTCTTCGACACCGGCATGAAGATGCCGGAGGTGAAGGACCCGACCGCGTCGAACTCATGGCCGAAGGACCAGTACCGTACCGTCAGCGCATGGGTCTACCATGACACGTCTTCGACGAACCGCGTCAAGCAACCGATCATCGTAGGGACGCCATACACGTTCATGATCACGTACAACTGCCGTTGCGAGGACGGTTCTGGGAACGGCGCGATCTTCGTGGTCCAGCAGGGATTCGGCAACGGAACGGCGACCGGGCCTGGCTGGAACACGCAGCAGTACGCGCCTCCCGCCGTCAGCGGCGAGGACAGGTGGATGCACGTGTGCGTGGTGTTGGACAGAAAGTACGGCAACCACACCGTGTACGTCGACGGCGTCGCGTGCGCGAAGACGGCGGGCGGCCCGGTCGGGGGGCGTGTCCCGTGGGAGAATCTTCGCATTGGCGGATATCCTGTCATCGACAAGAATGTCAATGCGACCCCGAGCGGATATTACATGGATTCAAACGGTGATCTGTACTCGCGTACGTTCCCCGGGATCGTGGACGAGGTGCGCATCTGGAACAGGGCACTGTCGGCGGCCGAGGTGAAGCGGCTGGCGGACGATCCGTACGTGTTCGCCAACCGGCGTCCGCAGGTGACGGCCAGGGGCGCAGGCGTCGCGACGAAGAATCGTCCGCTGGCGGTGACAGGCGAGGCCCATGACGACGGAATGCCTGCAGGGGCGTCGCTCGCGTACGAGTGGGAAGTCGTGTCCGGCGATGCTTCGGCGGTGACGTTTGCAGACAGAAACGCGGCCTCGACGACGGCTACGTTCGCCGCCATGGGGACGTACGTCTTGCGGCTGAAGGTGACGGACGGCGCTCGCACGAGCTACGGCGAGCCCGTCGTCTGCGAGATCGTGCAGTCCGGCACGATGTTGCTGATCAAGTGAATGGCGACAGGAAAGGAATTGAGGCGTGAAAACCTGGATGCTGGCATTTGTCCTGATTGGCCTTTGTGCCGTGCCTCAAGTCGTGGCGGACGAGATTCCCGCCGCGCGGATGAGAGCCGTCTACGAGGCCGTCAAGACGCCCTGCAAGGCGGGTATGGCGCTTGTGCCGGCGGCGGGCGAGATGCTGGACAACCCGATGGTGTTTCGCCACGGCGACGCCTGGTACATGATGTTCATCCGCTTCGACGGCAAGGGCTACGAGACGCACCTCGCGAAGTCGTCCGACCTTCTGAAATGGACGCGTCTGGGATGCATTTTCCGGCGCGGGGAGAAGGGCGCATGGGACGCGGCGCAGGCGGACGGCTGGCCGACGCTCGTCGATACGCGCTGGGACGGCCCCAACGTGCTCAACACGTTCGAGGGAAAATACTGGATGATGTACCTGGGCGGCGCGAAGGACGGCTATGAGACGGACCCGCTTTCGACGGGCCTCGCCTGGACGGACGATCCGGCCTTGCTGAACCGGTGGACGCGGTATGCGGGCAACCCCGTGATGCAGCCGTCCGATCATTCCGCCCGCGCCTTCGAGCGCGCGACGATCTACAAGCATTTTACGGTCGAGGATCCCTCCCGTTCGTGCGGCGGGCGGTTCGTCAACTTCTACAATGCCGCCGACAAGGTCTCCCACCGCGAGGCGATCGGAATGGCGGTCTCGGACGACCTGCGGCACTGGCAACGCGTGGGGGACGGTCCCGTCATCGAAAACGGCGATCCGGCGAAGCATTCGATTTCCGGCGACCCGATGATCCGGCGCATCGGGGACCTGTGGGTGATGTTCTACTTCGGGTACCAGTGGCGGCCGGGCGGCGCATTCGACACGTTCGCCTGCTCCCGCGACCTGCGGCACTGGACGAAGTGGACGGGCGAGCCGCT
>CAMNLN010000118.1 GCA_946543025.1 uncultured Verrucomicrobiota bacterium | reverse complement strand
ATGGGGCAAGAGACGGGGCACGATCCCGCAACCCTCAGATCCACAATCTGATGCTCTACCAATTGAGCTACTCTCGCCAGCAAATGGTCGGAGCGGAGGGATTTGAACCCTCGGCCTTTTGGTCCCGAACCAAACGCGCTACCAGACTGCGCTACGCTCCGAAGTGAGAACGGGGAATAGTATACTCTTTCGCGGGGCGAAGGTCAACGGTCAATTGTCGAATTTTCGCGCAAGCTCCGCATTCGAGGTGTGGATCATGGTGGGCTTGCTGCGCGGGCACACGTAAGGCTGGCGCGTGGACATCAGCTCCTCGACGAGATCGAGGGCGCCGTCGCGCGTGAGGTTGACGTTCGCGCCGGCGTATGAACGGGCGACGCTGCGGGCGACGAGCTCGTCGCGCCAGCGCGTGCTGCCTCGCTTCGCTCCTGCTTCCGCGATGTCGGCGGCGATGGTCGCGAGCAGGTTCGTCGCTGAAAGGCCGGCCGCCAAGGTGGGAACGGCATCGAGCTTCCAGACGTCATGCCCGAACTCCTCGATCGCGAAGCCGATCGCCTGCAGTTCGGGAAGAAAGGTACGGATGCGCGCCGAATCGGACGGCGAGAGACGGACGGTCTCGGGCAGAAGGAGCGGTTGGGACATGACACCGTCATGCTGTCCGAGGAGGCGTTCGTAGGCGATGCGCTCGCGGGCGGCGCGTGGATTGAGGGTGACGATGCCGCTCTCGGTTTCAAGCAGGAGGTAGCCGGTTGAAGTGGTGGCGAGATAAGTGAAGCGAGGAGAGGCCGGATGCTCGGACTGGATGGCCGCGCATTCTGGACGACTGGCGGGAAGAGGCTTGGGCTGAACGGAAGGGGCAGATTCGCGCCGGGGAAGTTGCTGGGGAATCGGGAGGGGCGAAGGGATTGAGGGGGTTGAAAAGGGAACGGCGAAAGGGGCTCGCGGGGCGTTGGATGTCTTGAGCCTGTCAAGTGTCTCTAAATTCTTCAGGTCGTTAGTGGAGTTAAGGTTTTCATGAAGCGCACGGTCATGAGGAGTCTGGAGGGCGGAGGAGATGGCGGCGATGAGGGCTTCACGCACGTCGGCGGGGCGGCGGAAACGGACTTCTCGCTTGGCGGGATGGACGTTGACGTCAACTTGCGCGGGAGGAAGGTCGACGAAGAGAATGGCGGCAGGGCGGGCCTCGGCGCGCGTACGCGGGCAGGCCTCGCGCAGGGCATAGCTGATGGCGGCGGCGGTGGAAGGGCGTCCGTTGACGAAAGTAAACTGGTCGTGGCGCAAGATGGCGCTGCTGTCGGGTCGCTCGACGTATCCGTGGATGGAGATTGACGAGCCGTGGGCGGCAGGAGAGGTGACGACGGGAAGGAGCGATTCGGCGAAAGGCGCGCCGAAGAGGTCGCGAATACGCTCTTCAAGGGTGGCGCCGGGAGCGAAGCGGTAGGTTTCGCGTCCGTCGAGGACGAGGGAGAATCCGATGTCGGGATGGGCGAGGGCGTGGACGGTGAAGACCGACCGGACATGGCCTTCTTCCGTGGCGAAGGCACGGAGAAACTTGCGTCGCGCGGGAACGTTGCAAAAGAGGTCGCGCACCTCGACGCAGGTGCCGGGCGGCGCACCGCAGTCCGAAACCTCCGCGAGCGTACCGGCGTTGACGACAAGGCGCGTGCCAGACTCGTCGTCGGCGCGGCGGGTGACGAGCGTGAAGCGCGAGACAGCGGCAATGGAGGGGATGGCCTCGCCGCGAAAACCGAGCGTGTCGATGCGCTCGATGTCATCCACGTCGCGTATCTTCGACGTGGCCTGGCGCTCGAGGGAAAGAAGCGCGTCCTCGCGCGTCATGCCGCAGCCGTTGTCGCGCACGGAGACGAGATTCCGTCCGCCGGCGACGATCGTGACGTCGATGCGCGTGGCGCCGGCGTCGATCGCGTTTTCCATCAGTTCCTTCAAGACGGATGCCGGACGCTCGACGACCTCGCCGGCCGCGATCTTGTTGGCCACGTGGAGGGGCAGAAGGCGTATATGACCGTCGCGTTGCACCTAGCGGTCCAGTGAGAGGGAACGGCGAAGATAGGTGGGAATGTCGAGATCCTCGTCGTTCCATATCGTCTTTTCAGCGCGCTGGAAACGTCCGTTTCCGGCGAGAGCGGCATGTTCGCCGGTAAGCTTGCGCGCGGGATGACCTTCGGCGGCCTTGGCCGGATGCGCGGCCGTGGCGCTCTGTTCGAAGACAAGCGCGACGACGGCGAGGCGGCCGGAGAAGGTGTCCTCGTCGTTGACGGTGCCCAGCTCGATGTTGACGTCCGCGCCGAACGCGGCGGTGAGGCCGCAGACGATCATGTTGAGTTCGGAGAGGCGGAGGTCGTCTCCGGCGAGGACGCCGACGAGGATCGAACGCACCGGGGGCGAGGACTCGCTGCGGGCCAGCAGGCGGTTGGCCGCGAGGGAGGCAAGGACATGCTGGACGCGATCGGGGCCCTGGGCGACGGCAGTGGCGAAGTGGCCGCGTCCGCAGGCGGAAAGGGTGGCGCGGAGGCGTTCGGCGTCGAAGCGGATATAGCCTGGCTTTTCGAGGACGCGCCAAAAGAGCGTGACGCCGGCGGCGATCGTTTCGAGCCCGTGCGCAAGGGCCTCGCGCATGTTGTCTGTCCCGGACTCGGCGACCAGGTCGTCGAGCGGCAGGAAGACGGAGACGTCGGCGTTCTGCTCGATTGGGCCGGCCGCCGTCTGGGCGGCACGGCGGCGTTCGTCGCCTTCGAACGCGAACGGCAGCGTGGCGAAGATGAGCGTGACGATGCCGAGCGTATGGAGGTGCTTGAGAAGTTCGCCTGTGGCGCCGCCGCCGGTGCCGCCGCCAAGGGCGGTGACGATGACGACGGTTCGGACACCTTCAAGGGCCGTGTCGAGAAGGGCAGGATTGTCCTGGAACGCCGCGCGCGCGGCGGCAGGCTGGCCGCCGGTGCCGCGCCCGGCGAGGCGGTTGCCGCCGAGCAGGGCGAAAGGAACGTCTCCGTTGCCGCCGGACTGCGCGTCGGTGTCGAGAATCAGCGTACGGATGCCGGAGCCAAACGCGCGGAGGATGCCGCGCACGAGGACGGCGCCGCCGCCGCCGATGCCGAGGAGCAGAAGGGATTGAGGTGGCGTGTTCATTTCTTGAAAAACCCCTTGAAGATGCCAGTGAAGGAATCCATGAACGACGGTTTGCTTTCGATTGTGGCCGCGCGCAGGAGCAGGCCGACGATGGTGGCGCAGGCGAACGGCGGCACGTTCGTGACCTTGTCGAGTCCTTGAACTTCCGGGACGATCGCGCCGAGACGCGCGCCGCAGCCGAAGACGGCGTTGGCCAGCTGGACGACGTTGGGGAGCGCCGCGCCGCCGCCGGTGAGGACGATGCCGCCGTTAAGCCGATGCAAGAGGTTCTCGTCGTCGATCTTCGACCGGATGATCGTGAAGAGTTCCTGCATGCGGGCGTTGACGACGGTATTCAAGGCACGGCGGGAGATCGAGGCGGCCTTGAAGCCGGGCATCGGCGAAGGGACCGGTACGCGGATGGTGCCGTCCTCCGCCGCGACAAGTGCCGAGGCGGAAGTCATTTTGATCTGCTCGGACTGGTCGCGGGAGATGGCGAACGCGGTGTGGATATCGTTCGTGACATGGTCGCCACCCACGCCAAGGACGCCGGCGTAGACGAGATGGCCGTCGGCCCAGGCGGTATAGGTGGTGGAGCCCCCGCCCAAGTCGATGACGAGCGTGCCTTCGCGCCGGTCTTGCGGCGTGAGCACGGCGTTTGCGGCGCACGTGCCGGCGAAGCAAGGCTGGACAATCTCGAGCTTGGCTGCCTCGGCGGCGGCGCGCGCGTCGTTGATCCTCTGCGTCGCGCCGTGGATGCAGAGCGAGCGGAGCTTGAGCAGGTTGCCGTTCAGCCCTTTGGGGGAAGCGATTGAGCCGAGTTCGTCCAGACCGTAGGCGATTGGATAGAGTTCGAGCAGCGTCCGTTCGGGCGGCAGGTTGGTCTCCTCGGCGCGGGCGTTGATCTCGGCGATGTCGTCCTCGTGGACGAATCCGCGTTCGAGCTGCCATTGCGTGTTCATGGACGTCGTGCGGACCTGAGGCCCCGACACGGCAAGGCTGGCGTGGCCGATCGTGTAGCCGAATTGCTCTTCGAGCTTCTTCAGCACGGATTCGATCGAATAGCGGGCCTGGGTCATCTCGAGTATCTGGCTCTTGCGCACGCCCGACGAGGGGATGCTGCCAAAAGCGGTGACCGAGAGGTTGCCGTCGCTACTCGCTTCGCCGATGGCGATGACGGTGCGCGAGGTGCCGATCTCGAGGCCCGCGACTGGGGCGGATAGACTCACGGGAGTGTACTCCTTTCCTATTGCCCGCCGGCGCGGGCGGGGTCGATGGCGTAGACATGCACCGGCTTGCCGAAGTCGGTGGCGTTCCAGAGCGTGGGTTGGGTGATCAACCGCGCCCCGATCGCGCGCGCAAGGCACGTAAGCTGGTTCGTGAGGCTTGTGTGCGCGGCGCGGGAATCCTCGCCCATGCGCTCCCACGCGATCTTCGCGCGCGAATAGTCGCTGAGCGTGGCAAGCAGGTAATCGGTATGGCTCGTGTCGACTTCCTGCACGGAGAATCCGGCGAGGTCGAGGGCGGTGGCGGCCTCCAGGAGGCGAAGGGCGGCGGCCGACATGCCTGTCAGACGCTTGCCCGGCTGGGTTCCGGGCTTGGACGCCTCTCGGACGATCGGCAGGGCGGACACGTTTCCGTAAAAGGGGAACACAATACCTTCGGCATCGGCCACCAGTCCCGTGTCCGCCTTTCCCTTGAGCGGCGCGACGCGCACGACCGGATCGCGTTCGATGACCTCGATCATCACGCGGTTGGGGAGTCGGCGCTCGATCTTCAGGTCGCGGACGTTTGGGATGCGGCCGAGGAGTTTCTCGCGCAGATCGGCAAACGGAACCGTGGCGAGGTTGGCGCCGTTCGTGAGACCGAAGTGAAACGTGATGATCTCCGGCTGGACCATGCGGCGCTGCTCGTCCTGGTCCTTGTTGTTGGTGATCACCACGTCCAGCTCGGGGTCGGTGATGCGGCATTGCTCCTGCCAGATTTCGCGCAGGGCGCCGAATCCGAGCGCGAGGCCTGTCACGAGGGCCGCCGCGATGACGAGCAGCACCCCGATCGCAACGGCCACCCGCGTGCGGCGCGCGTTGTCCTGCGCTCGCTTAATCATGCGCCGCGCCCTCCAGGACCCGGTCGCAGAGCGCGGCGAAGGAGAGGCCGACGCGGGCCGCGGCCTTGGGAACGAGCGAATGGCCAGTCATGCCCGGCGACGTGTTGAGCTCGAGCACGTACATCTTGCCTTCGGGCGTGACGCGGAAATCGACGCGCGTGACGCCGCGGCAGCCGCAGGCGTCGAACGCGGCGAGCGCGAGCCGCTGCATCTCCGGGAGGAAATCGTCCTCCGGGAACGGGTAGCGCGTCGCGTCCGAGTTGTACTTCTCCTCGTAGCCGTACCAGCCGTTCGGCGCGCATATCTCGATGACAGGCAGGGCTTCGTGGCCGATCACGCCCACGGTCATCTCGCGGCCGGGGATGAAGTCCTCCACGAGCGCTTCGGGCGTTCCCCCGATTCCGGCGCGGGCCCGATAGCCTGCATCCGTCTCGAGGGCGAGCTTGAGCGCCGCCGGCCAGGCGGCCGCGTCCGGAACGCGCGAGATGCCGACGCTCGACCCGTCGCATGGCGGCTTGGCGACGCACGGGAAGGGGCGCGGGCAGGCGGCTGCCGAATCTGCGACGACAGCCCATGGCGCGGTGGGCACGCCCGCCGCATCGAGCGTCCGCTTCGTCGCGATCTTGTCCATCGTGAGGCGGCACGCCGCCGCGCCGGGGCCCGTGTACGGGATGCCGCGCGCGTCGAGCGCGGCCTGTACGCCGCCGCTCTCTCCCCAGCCGCCGTGCAGCGTCACGTAGCAGGCGTCGACATCCGCCGGAAGCGCGTCGAGGTTGTCATGGTCGAGGACGACAGGGACGACCTCGCGGGTGCCGAGCGACGCGAGCGCCTCGGCCACGTTCCGGCCCGAGACGAGAGAAACTTCGCGTTCGTTCGAGGTGCCGCCCATGAGGACGGCGATTTTTCTGAAAGTTGACATGAGGCCATTATACCATACCGTCGCCCTTGCCGCCACAATGCGATTATGCTATATTCACCGCCATGAAAGTCCAGCAATTGAATCGGCGAGAATTCATGGCTCTCGGAGCGGCGGCGGCATGTGCATTGCCGGTGCGCCGCACCTTGGCGCAGGCGGCCGTGCCGCCCTCGCGCACGGTGACGATGGCGATCGTCGGCTACGGCGCGCGTGGCCGGCAGATGCTGCCCGTCTTCCTCGGCCAGCCAGGCGTACGCTTCCTTGCCGTCTGCGACGCGATCGGCGATCGTCGCGCGGCGGCGAAGCAGGCGGTCGACGCCTACAACGGCAACGCGGACTGCGCGGCATACCGGGACTTCCGCGAGCTGCTCGCGCGTCCGGACGTCGACGCGCTCTATATCGCCACGGGCGACCGTTGGCACGCGCGGCTCTCCATTGCGGCCATGCGCGCGGGCAAGGACGTCTATTGCGAGAAACCGATCGCTCTCTCGATCGCCGAGGGCGAGGCCGTCATGCGCGCGGCGGAACTCTACCGGCGAATCTATCAGGGCGGCGTTCAGCGCCGCAACGTGGGAAACTTCGTGACGGCGATGAAGCTCGCTTCCTCCGGCCGCCTCGGGCGCATCCGTACCGTCCACGCCGGCATGGCCGGCATGGGACGCAGCCGCGCGAACTCCTACCTGCCGGAGCAACCGCTCCCCCCGCGGGACGTCGTTGACTGGGACATGTGGCTCGGCGCGGCGCCGATGCGCCCCTACAACGAGAAGTACCTGACGCACTTCTGGCACACGCAATACGACTTCCACGGCGACCTCACCGAGTGGGGATCGCACACGGTGGATCTCTGCCAGCTCGCGCTCGGACGCGAGCTGACCGCGCCCGTCCGCTACGTGCCCGTCTCGGAGAAGGAGGTCCATGCGTTCTACGCCGACGGCCTGAAGATGGTTTTGCGCCAGCACGGATTCAGGGATTCCTGCGCGATCCGCCTGGAGGGCGACGAAGGCTGGGTGGAGACGGACGATTCGGGTAGCGTGTACGTGAGCGATCCGCTCCTCTTGGAAGGACATACGATCCGTCACGAGAGCTGGTCGCGTCCGGTGGCGCATCCCGCGGAGTTCATCGCGTGCGTACGCTCGCGCCTCCGCGCGAGCGCGCCGGCGGACGCACTTCATTTCTCGCATGTCGCCTGCCATGCGGCCACGGTGGCCTACCATCTGAACCGCGAGCTAAGGTTCGACCTCGCCACTTGCACCTTCCCCGGCGACGCGGAGGCGACCAGACGCTTGACGCGCTCGAACCGCGCGCCGTGGCTGTTGTAGCGCAACGCACCGCACTTATGATATAATCGGCGGCATGGATATCAATCGTCGCATCCCATTGTCCGCCGCCTGTATCGTCGCGGCGATTTTCGCTTGTTCGGCGGTTCCTGCCCGCGCGGCAGACGCCGCCTGGCCCGCGCTCGACGCGTCGGACCAGTTGCTCTACAAGACGATCCACGAGCCGCGCGTGGTGGCCGAGCAGCCTGCCCACACCCACAAGGAAATGGTGGCGATGCCGGACGGCGAGATTCGCTATTACGGACGCGACTTCGTGGACGGCGAGGTGCGCGGCGTCTACCTCTCGTCGCGCGACCGGGGGCTTTCGTGGAAGAAGGTGCTGCGGCCGGCGGGCGATCTTGGGCCGATGGCGAAGTGTCCGTGGGCGGACTACTATCTCTCGGTGGTGCCGCCGAAGGAGAAAGGCGGTTTCCTGCGATGCGTACGCTCGAAGGACGGGCCGACGGGCAAGGTGGACGTGAAGTGGACGGACACCACCTCGCGCAACCTCGCCTTCTTCCGCCCGATGCAGCCGCTGGAGAAGTCGAGGCGCTGGATCATGGGCGGCGCGCGGGATGTCGGCGGCGTCTCGCGCATCGCGCTCGCGATTTCCGCCGACGACGGCGAGACGTGGCATGAGGTCGTCGTCACGAACGCCGTCTCGGCCGACCATATTGTTTTTCACGACAAGGCCCTGCGGTGGAACAACGGCTGCTGCGAGCCGACGATCGTGGAACTTTCGAACGGCGACCTGCTGATGGCCGTGCGCGCGACGTTCCGCCACCACTACCTCTACACGTCGAAGGACGGCGGCGAGACATGGGACGGTCCGAAGCCCGCGCCGATGTTCTGCGCCTCGAACACGATGCCGACGTTTCTGCGGCTGAAGGACGGGCGGATACTCTTCTTCTGGAACAACACGGAGCCGCTTCCGAAACGAGATTCCGCCGAGTACCCTGAGCTGAACAAGAGCGAGCTCACGGGGCGGTACGAGACTGTCTTCACCAACCGCGACGCGCTCCACGCCGCGATCTCGGAGGACGACGGGAGGACGTGGATCGGGTTCCGCGAGGTGGCGCTCAACGCGATCCGCAACCGGGCGGACTTCCGCGAGTACGGAAACAGGAAGTGGCGCGAGATCGACAAAAGCGTCCACCAGACGCAGCCGATGGAACTGCCGGACGGCAAGATTCTCCTGCCGTACGGCCAGGGGGCGTCCTGCCGCATCTGCCTTTTCGATCTCTCCTGGCTCTACGAGACGGACCGCTACGAGGACTTCAAGGGCGGCCTCGACGGTCTCTCGAACCACCTCTTCGTGAAGTCGCTGAGCGGCAACTTCCGGGGGTGGAGCGGGCACTGCGCGTTCAACCGCGTGCCGGGGGCGTTGCTTGTGCGCGAGCCGGACACGGGGCCGCAGACGAAGCGGGAGGTCTTGCAGATCTGCCGTATCCGCGACGAGCGGCTCGTCTCCGACAGGCAGGGCGTCGCGTGGAACTTTCCCGCAGGCCTGAAAGGGCGGCTGGAACTCGAATGCCGCATCGACGGCGCGGGGTTCCAGCTCGCGCTCTGCGACCACTGGTTCAACCCGTGCGACGAGTTCGCGGGCGAGGAGTCGGCCGTGGCGATTCCCGTGACGGCCGAGACGCTGGGCGGGAAAGGCGCGTGGGCCACGCTCGCGCTCACGTGGGACTGGACGGCGAAGACGGCCACGCTCGCGTGCGGCGGCCGCTCGCGGACATTCCCTCTCCGGACGGAGGGCAAGTCGCCGTTCGGCCCGTCGTACATGCATCTGCAGACGCTCGCGGAGGGCCACGATCCGAAAGGCGCGTACTTCCGCTCCTTCCGCAAGACAGCCGCCGTACGCGCGCCGCTGCGGCCGGGCGCGATGCCGCCCAAGCCGTGGCTCGTGATCAACGAGGACAACGACCGCTACTTCAAGCGCGC
>CAMNLN010000117.1 GCA_946543025.1 uncultured Verrucomicrobiota bacterium | reverse complement strand
GAAAAGACCTTGAGGCGTTCATGGCCTGGCCGCAAAAATAGGCGTTCGTGGGGTAGCACCCGTCGCACCCCATGGACAGCACGCCGCCACGAATTCCCTGAAAACCGGCGAAGACGTTTGTCGGCGAGTGCAGGAATATTTTCAGCTTGCCATTGTAATTGGATGACTCTAGGGCGTTACAGTACAGCACGCCCCTGATGTTCAGCGGGCCATTGATGTGGACGACGCCTTTTGCCGCATCGCTGGTACCGGATTGGAACACTGCGTTGTTGCCCCCGTTGCCGGACCAGTTGTAGATTCCGCCCTCGAACGTCGTCACGTTGAGGATGCCGACACGCGTGTTGTACACGCCAAAGGGTTCGGTGAACGTGGTGACGCCGAAGATGTCCACGCGCGCATCGGCCCCTCCTCCCCCTTCGGAGCCTAGATAGAAGCGGTTCGTGATCGTGTTGTTGCCATAGATGCGCAACGTGTTGCGCCCAGTGACGCGCTGCGTCTCGTTCGTGCAGTAGTAGGTGCCCGTGCCGAGGTTGACGCTGTTGGAGATGACGATGAAGGAGAGCCGCTGGTCGAGGTTGCCGCGCCAGGCGGAGTTGTCGCCGTTGATGTAGTCGACGATGTTGATCGCCGTCGGGTCGTGGATGAGGTCGCCCGTGCCGGAGAGCGGGCCGTTGAGGCGAAGGGAACCGTATCTGTCGTCGCCCGTCCACGTGAGCGGCGCGTCGAGGCGCATCGCCACGTTCACGTCGTTGGTCACCGCGCCGGTGGTGGCGAGCGTCGGGTTCTCGCCGTCGCTCGCCGCGAAGACGAGCCCGTCGCCGGAGAGCGACGCAGTGGCGGAGAACGTGAGCGCGTTCAGGGAGAACGTGCCGAGGTCGTTCTCGAACGCGCCAGCGCCTGCGAGGACGATCCGCGCGCCCGTGCCCGAAACGGGTGTCGAGGGCGTCCAGGCAATCTCGCTCCACTTGCCGCCCGCCGCCGTCGTCGTATAGACCGTGCCCGCGGCGGGGACGGGCGTCAGCGCGAGGTCGGCGTCGTCCACGTAGGAAGCCGTACCCCAACCCTCGCCCTGGTTGTAGCCGACGGTGCGGCTCACGCCCGCGACGTCGATGGTGACGTTGGTCGCCGCGACGCCCGTCACCTTGTTGACGGGGGCGACCGGCGTACTTCCTTCATTCAGAGGCCAGTAGCCAAGAAGGCCCGACTCGGTCCCGGCGAGTCGCTTGTCCTTCGTCGAGGCAATCTCCGCCGCTGTGCGGGCGGCGTTCCACAGCCGCACCTCCGCGAGCGAGCCGGAGAAGGCCGGCCCGATCATAAACGGCGCCTCTGCGCCGCTCGGCGTCGCGACCGTGTAGTTGTTGGTCGACGCCTCAAAGACGCCGTCGAGATAGATGGAGAGCGTCGTACCCTGCCGCACAAGCGCGGCGTGGTGCCAGCCATTGGTGACCTCAGTCCGCCCCAACAGCCGCACGGTGCTGCCGTTGTTGAAGAATACGTCGAGGATCGGCTTGTTCGCGAGCGCGCCGGGGTTGTTCTTGTGAGAACGTACCGCGAACATGAGGCGTCCCGGGCTGTTCCACGCCCAGCCCGTCTGCGCCACCATGCGGTTCTCCGCCGAATCCAGTTTTGACGGCTTGAACCACGCCTCCCACGTGAAGTCGCCGTCCGCGGGCGACGACACGTCCGTCGGGATGCTGTTCGACGTCTGCGCGGTCTCGGCGCACGGCACGAACGCAAGTACCGTGTCCGCCCCAGCGACGAACGCGGCGGTGAGCGTCAAGGCAACCAATATAAGCTTCCGAATCGTTTTCATCATTTGCCCTTCCAACGTTTTTCAAAATGCCTTGCGGCATGAGTATTCCAGATGTCGCTATTTTCGCACAGGCCGCCGCCCGCCCGCAAGCGAAAACTCCCCATGCGGGCAGAAAGCCGTTGGTACGGCTTTAGGGACGCAAAGGCGGCGGAACGCCGTCCCTACCGGATTTCACAGCCGCCTCTTGAATCATTTGCGCGGAGAAACGTCAAAGTAGAAGCAATCCGCGTTGATGTGGCCGAAGTGGCCTGTGCGGTCGTCCACGACAACAATCTTCGCTGTCCGGCCCTTGAATTCCGAGACGTCCCAGTGCGTCCATTCCAGCCGCTCGCTGTTCTTTCCCGTCACGGTGCGCACCACCTGGCCGTCCACGACAAGGTCCACGCAAGTCTGACCCTTGTAGTTGCCGCCGCCGACAAGGAAGTTGACGAACGGCTTCTCGACCGTAAACCCGGGCGAGACGAGAGTCCCCTTTGTGTCGTCCTTCTTGTAATACGTGTTGATGAGATAGCGCCCGCTGTAGCCGCCCACCGGGTTCTGGAACGGCAGCACGCCGCGCGCCGGGCCCGGGCCGAACGCTTCGCCCGTCGCCTTCCATGCGCCGTACGTGCCGTCCTCGAAGTCCGCAAACAACGTGGCCGTAGCCGGAAGTGTCGCAGGAAACAGAGGGACGTCCACGCGCACGGGCCGCCGGACCGCCGCGGGATCGGCGCCATGGTTGGCCCGCCCTCCGGGACGCATGTACCAGCAGGCAAGCGGAGCGAAGTCGAGCTTGACGTCCTCCGCCCAGTGCCACATCTCCATGTGAAACCTGATGGATTTCCCGAATGGGATGGCGTCAAGCGCGCGGTTGCGTATGTTGACGACGTTCTGCCGGGGAAAATCCTGGTTCAGAGGCCGGCCTTTTCCGATGCCGACGGGCTGCGCAAGGAAAGGATGATCGAACACGTTGTAGCGGCCCCAGGCATAGCCGTAATAATCTTCCGAACCGGTGCCGATGTAGGATGGCGAAGTCTCTCCGTCCACGAACACCTTCTCGTCGCCCTCGCCCCACCATTTCGCGGTAGGTTGCCAGATGGCGAGCGTGGTGCCGACGAAGAGGCCTTCGCCCTCCAGCTCAGCATAATCGTAGTCGTACTGAAGCTTCTCAGGGCCCTTGCGCGAAGGCGCGTCGGCGTATTCGTGCCAGCAGGCGCCGAAGTGCATGCTGCGCGCCGAATCCCAACGATAGGGGCCTACCTCCATGGCCGTCGCGGAAAGAACGACAGGCGCATCCCCAAGGTTGCGCACGGTGACGGAACATTCCTTCTCGAACGGCATCGTCCACCTGCTCTCCATGCGTCCGACCCCAGGGCAGGACGTGAACCAGCTGGAATAAGCTTCGTACGTATACCCGCAGCCGAAGAACTCGCCGACAGGCGCCCACACCGTACGCTCGCCGTCAAAGGACAGCTCAATGACCGTAGAACGAAGCGTCTGCGGCTTTTGCCCGGCATCTACGGACATGGCGATGCGACGAATCGCGGCGCCTCCCATTCGCGCGATCGTACGCGTGACGGACGCGCCGGCCGGAACCTCGCCGTCGAACGACAACGTTTCGTCCGTGGGCTTGTCTGCACCGTTCAGTCCGCGCGCAAGCTTTCTGTTGGCGGCGTCGATGGCAGCCTTCTCACGGGCAAGCACGTCAGGCGAGAACGATTCGACCTCGGTGCCGGCCTGGTACGCGCGCGTCTCCACGTTGTAGTAGAAGGAGCCCTTGGTTCCAGGCTTCCGCACATAGGCCACTTTGCACGACTTGGCGTATGGAATCGGCAAGTAGAGATCGTGACCGCGCCTTTCGTACGGCGACTCGTGCGAAACCGAATCGGAAAGCGGCGCGGCGCAAAACATACCACCGCTCACGAGCTTGAGGCAGTTGTCCTCGGCGACGAGCCGCCCGTCGACATAGACGCGTATCTTTCCCTCGCCCGCCTTGCCCGAGACCGTGATCCAGAAGCGTGTGATCGCGCCAGGCCCCTCCGCATCGAGCATCACGTCCTCCGTGCAGTCGCCGACGGTCTCGCTGCGGATGAACTTGCTGTGGTCGTTGTTCGCGAACCATCCGTCTGCGTCAGGCGTCGTCGTTCGGCGGTCATGGCTCGACCAAAGCCGGGCCGTGTATCGCGGCGAAGGCAGGTAGGTGTTTGCATCAGGGTCTGTCATTTCGGCCAGCAGGGACCTCAACGTCACCTTGTCGGCGGCGTTCGTCGCGGCGAAAAACCCAATCGCCACGGACGTCGCCAATGCCGGGATGAATCTGTTTTTCTTCATGGTTTGCCTCTCGTTTCTCCGAACGTCACCATTTTCACACAAACCGCCGCCGGGCCGCAAGTGGAAAATTTCTCCTCCAGCTGAAAGCCGTTGGCACGGCTTTCAGTGGGCGCGATCACGGAGAATGCGGCCACGATGTGCTATACTTTACGGCATGAAAGCCATCCCAAAGTACCGCGACGTGCTGAACGTCATCCGGCAGGAGATATTCGACGGGAAGTTCGCCTCGGCCGGCAAGTTTCCGAGCGAGGAGCAGCTGATGCGCCGGTTCGGCGTGTCACGCAACACGGTCAGATCGGCCCTCGCGGAGCTGAAGCGCACCGGCGTGCTCGAGACGCGCAACGGCTCCGGCACCTACCTTTCCGCCGCCGCGAGCAGGCCCGTCGGGACGCTTGGCATGATCGTGCCCGGAATGGCGATGACCGAGATATTCCAGCAGATCTGCGGCACGTTCATCCGCGCCGCGCGCGACGCGGGCTACACCACGCTCTGCGGCGGCGCGTCCTCGGCGGACCCCGCCATCAGGACGGTACAGGCCCTGCGCGCCGCACACGACTGCGCCGAGCGCCGCGTGGCCGGCGTGGTTTTCGAGCCGATCGAGCTGACAGAGAACACCGCCGTCACCACCACCGAGGTCCTGTCTATCCTCCGAAAGGCGCGCATCCCGATCGTCCTGATCGACCGCGACGTGGTCGTGCCGCCGCTGCGCAGCGCGTTCGACCTTGTGGGCATCGACAACGTGCGCGGGGGCTACAGGCTCGCCACACATCTGATCGAGAACGGCGCGCGGCGCATCCACGTCCTCTGCCGCCCCAACTCCGCGCCCACCTGCCGCAAGCGCGCGCAGGGCGCAAACCTGGCGCTGCTCGACCACGGCATCCCCGCCGCACGCGGCAACTACCACGAGATCGACCCGCGGGACGGCGCCGCTGTCAGGGCGATGCTCCGCCGTTTCCGTCCCGATGCCATCATGTGCTGCAACGACGCCACCGCCGCCGACCTCCTCGTCACGTTGCGCGCGCTCAACGTACGCGTGCCCGAGGCCATCGCCGTGACCGGCGTGGACGGGCTGCGCTACGCGTCGATCGTCACTCCATCGCTCACCACGATCCGCCAGCCATGCGAGGAGATCGCCAGAATCGCCCTGAAGATGCTTCTGGAGCGGATCGCCTCGCCCTCCCTCCCGCCCCGCGAAATCTTGCTCGATGCGGAACTCGTCGTCGGCCAGTCAACGCGAAACGCCGCGGCAGACGACCGCGCGCGCTGAAGTTGCCACGCGCACCTTTGGCATCCCCTGCCGAAAGTCAGTCGAGCGGGGCGCAGTTGACGCCGGCGGCGATGAGACGCTTGCGATGGACGGCCATGCGCCGCGCGAAGTCCGCGAAGTCGCGCGGCGCGGCGGGCGCGGTCCACGTCGCCTCCGCGAACGCGCACGCGCGCGGCCACAGCTTGAAGGCGAGGTCGTATTCGTTCCACACGCACTCGCTCCACATGCAGCACTCCGCGCCCAGCACGCGCGGCTTCGCCTTGTCGGTCATGCCCGCGAGCGGGTCGAACGCATAGGCCGTAGCGAGGGTGCAGCGCATCTTCGGACTGAGGTAGGTGAACGGATCGTCCGAAACGCCCTGCGGCACGGAAAAGTAGGTCTCGCGCACGTTGGAGACGATCACGTCATGTCCCTTCTCGGCCGCCTCGATCCCGTACTTCGGCTTGCGCCAGTTGTGTACCACCGTCTCCGTGCCGGGCGCGCCCGCAAGAATCTCGTCCCAACCGATTGTCCGCCGCCCCTTCTTCGCGAGATAGTCCGTGAAGTGCCGCGTCACCCACGCCTGCAAGCCGTCCTCGTCCTTGAGGCCAAGCGTCTTGATGCGGGCCTGGCACTTCGGACACGCCTTCCAGCGTTTCTTCGGGCATTCGTCGCCGCCGATGTGGATGTACGTGCCGGGGAAGAGCGCGCACACCTCGTCGTAGACTTGTTCCATGAACCGGATCGCCTCGTCGTTGCCGGCGCAGAGGACCTCGTCCTGCACGCCGTTGAACATGCACGGCACGCGCGGCAGGTCCGGACGGCACGCGAATTCGGGATGCGCCGCGAGAAGCGCGCGGATGTGCCCGGGCACCTCGACCTCCGGCACCACCGTGATGAAACGCTCCTTCGCGTAGGCGAGGATTTCGCGGATGTCGGCCGCCGTGTAGAAGTACGGGCCGTACGGCTGGCCGTTGCCGCGGTAGTCGCCCTTCGTCCCCCTGCAGCCGTGCATGGGCGACTCCGGCCGCACCGCCCCGTACCTCACGAGCTCAGGAAAGCGCGGGATGTCGAGGCGCCACCCCTGATCCTCGGTGAGGTGCCAATGGAAGACGTTGAGCTTGTGGTCGGCCATGAGGTCGAGGAGTTCCTTCACCGTCTCCTTGCCGAAGAAATGCCGCCCCTCGTCCAGCATGAATCCGCGCCACCGGAATGCCGGAGCATCCGTCACCGTGCCGCAGGGAATCGACGCACCGTCCGCCGCCAGCTGTTTCAGCGTCTTCTGCGCGTAGAACGCGCCCGCGTCGTCCGCGCTCGCCACCGTCACGCCGTCCGACGCGACGTCGAGCCGGTAGCCTTCCGGCGGCAGCGCGGCGTCGCGCGTGAAGCGGACGTTTTTCTCCACGAAGGTACAGGCGCCGGCGCGCCAGACCTGCTCCTTCGGAGCGGGTACGAGCGCGACGGCAACGGCCAGCATGCCGAGAATCTGCATGTCGCCTCCTAGATGTTGAACTTCGGCTTTTGGGCGGTGCCGTAGTCCGAGACGATGCGCAGGTTCTTGTGGTAGCGCGCGTGCGTCACGGGATAGTCGTCGCCCGGCTTGCCGAGGGCCGCGATGCGGAGAATCGTGTTCGCCCAAAGGAAGGTGGTCGTCTCGTTGCGCGTCATGAGAAGCATCTTGCGCGCCTCAAGGCACTGCTTCATGCCCATCGTGATCGCGCGGCGCGGGAAGTTCTCCAGGTTGCCGCCCACGCCGCTGTGGCGCGTGGAGTCGATCGTGCGCGTGAAGTCGTTGATCTCGAGGATGCGCGGATTGGACTTCGCCACGCCCGGCCCCGGCTCGTTGAACGCAACGTGCCCGTGGATGCCGATGCCGCCGTAGCACACCTCGATGCCGCCCGCGTCCTTGATCATCTTCGGCAGGTCCTTGATGTTCTCGGGACTCGGAAAGATGATCTGCTTCTTCGGCATCAGCAGGTCGGGGCGAATGCGGTTGAAGAGCAGCGGCCCGATCTGCCCGCGGAACGAGAGCGGGTTCGTCGCCGGGATGAGCTTGTCCTTCACGTCGTCCACGTACTCGTCCATGAAGAAGAACCGAACGTTCTTCAGGTTGAGCTGGCGGTAGTTGATCTTTTCGGCCATCAGACGGTAGGGCTGCGTGGGGCCGACGGGCATGATGAAGGAGATGATCTTGTCCCCTTCCGCCGCCTTCTGGAACTCGTTCACCATCTCCTCGGCGAGGTAGTCGTACACCTCGTCCAGGGTGGGAAAGAGGATCAGCTGCCCCTTGGCGCGCTTCACCAGCTCGTCCGTGTCCAGCGCGAGGATCTCGCGCACTTCCTTTGCTCTCTGTTTTTGTGTCATTTTTGTTTCTCCTGTTGAAATTCCTTCCTGACGAGTTCGCCGAACGGGGCGAGGAGCTTGTACTTGTTGCGCCAGGAAGTGTACATGATGCCCGTGCAGCCGGGCGTGCGGCGGCAGGTCTCCAGCCACGCGCGGCAGCCGTCGAGGTCGTCCGCGTCGTAGTACGCCGCACCCTGCGTGCGGAAGCCGCGCGACGCGAAGAACGGCATCGAGACGTCGCGCTTCTGGCCGTACCAGCAGCTGATCACGAGATCCTTGGGGATGAGGTCCCAGGATCCCGCGAACGTGCCCTTGCAGACGAAGTAGTTGTCGTGCGCGTTGTGCGCGGGGTCGAGCATGTCGCTCCACACGTAGACCTGCGCGTCGGGGCGCACGGCCTTGATGATCGCACGCTGGCGCGTAAGGCACTCGCCCAGCTGGTGCGCCATGTCGAGGCCGCGCGCCTGGCAGAGCGGACATGTCCCGCCCGCGCGGATCTCGTCCATCGAGAGGAACCACTTGCGCGGATTGAGCGCCTCTTTCACGGCGGCGGCGGATGCACGGTAGTAGTCGTAGAGCGCGGGCGCGCTCAT
The DNA here is from genome assembly GCA_946543025.1 of uncultured Verrucomicrobiota bacterium. Classification (GTDB taxonomy): domain Bacteria; phylum Verrucomicrobiota; class Kiritimatiellia; order RFP12; family UBA1067; genus RUG572. The sequence goes on along the minus strand of CAMNLN010000117.1, from coordinate 1,237 downwards.
GCAGCACGGACGCTGCCCGTTCGCCACGACGGCGGCCGTCCAGTAATCCACCGTCAGAACCGCGCCCTCGCGCGCAGCGCCGCCGGACAGGATGCGGAAGGAATTCCATTTCCTGTTCCAGGCCTTCTGCGGCGGCAACTCGTAGTCCACGCCCGCGCGCAGCTTCGCGCCCGTCCGCGCATCGCGCACGTCAAAGGTCAGACCCTCGCGCAAGAGCGGCGAGGCGCAACCCATGTCCTCGACCTTGAAGTCGTCGATCCACAGGCGGCCAGCCTTTCCGCCCCAGATGCCCGCATAGACGCGGAAGTCGGTCTTGTCCGCTGCGTTGAACGCGCACTCCACGCGCGTCCAATCCTGCGTCGAGGCGAGATTGGGCCTGCGCGACACCACGCTCGCGCCATCCTTCGCGTACACCTGCAGCATCACGCCGGTCATCGGCGCCACGCCGTCCGTCTTCATCCGGCAGCTCACCCGGTAGCGTCCGCCGGGGCTTACCTTGAGCAAATGGCAGGCGCGGCCATGACCATGCGCGTTGTCGCCGTAGTTTTCCAGACGCAGGGAGGCCGTGCCGGACGCCTTCACGTCCGTGTCAATGAACGAGACCGTGCCGGGCTTGTCCGCCCATAACCAGCCAGGCGCACGATGCGGCTTGGACAGCGGCTCGTCGAAGCCAGCGTTGGCGAACTCGTCCACGCCGCCGCCTGCGAACACGGCCGTGCCGCCTTTCACGACGAACGGCACGTTCGTGCAAGGGAGCGCCGCCGCATAGTCGGGATCGCCCCCGCCGTAGCCGACGCTCCAGATGATGGGTACGATCTCCACGCCCGCCGCGTCGCAGACGCGCCTCACCTCGGCGAGACGCGCCTTGCGGTCCGCCGGCCACGTGTGCCAGCGCTCCACGCCGCAGGCAAGGAGCATCCCGTTCAGATCCACGGATTTCGCGGTCTTCACGATGTCCGCCACCTCCTGCACATGCCCGGGCTTCGTCAGGTTCCGCGAGACGTACACCCAGCGGTCCTCGAACGGCGCACCCGGCCAATCTTCCGCCTGAAGGGGGACCGTCGTCGCCACAATCGTCAACATTCCGAACATCAGCAGCTTTTTCATGGCACAATGCTCCTTTAAAGGCGCGCTATATCCTACCATTGCCCACCCCCTTCTTGTCAATTGCAATTTAGGGCAACGTTCGATCAGGGGTTTGCCGTTTGATCGGAAGCCGTCCGCACGTGCGACGGCA
>CAMNLN010000116.1 GCA_946543025.1 uncultured Verrucomicrobiota bacterium | reverse complement strand
CACGAAGCCGATCACCTGGCTGCGCGAGAGCGACGAGGCGAACACGCCGATCGCCGTGGCCGCGCCCGCGAGGAGGAAGCTCCCCAGGTAACCGCAGAACACGGCGCCGAAGTCCGGGCTGCCCAGCCAGGCCGCCGTGCAAACGATCGGGAACGTGAGCGCGAGCGCGATGCCGATGAAGGCCCACGCGGCGAGGAACTTGCCGATCAGCGCCTCCCACAGCGTGACGGGGAGGGTGAGCAGCAGTTCGATCGTGCCGTTGCGCCGCTCCTCGGCCCAAAGGCCCATCGTCGCGGCCGGCACCAGCAGCAGGTACACCCACGGGTGCCAGAAGAAGAACGGCGTCAGGTCGGCCTGGCGGCGTTCGTAGAACATCGCCACCCCGAAGGTGAGGAAGCCCACCAGCACGAGGAACGCGACGAGGAACACGTACGCGACGGGCGAGTCGAAGTAGCTCTTGAACTCGCGCCCGAAGACGGTCTTGACTTTACTGCAGGGGCACATGGCTTACTTGCCCTCCTTTTCCATGGTGAGGTTGCGGAAGACGACGTCCAGCTTGCCGGACGGATCCATCGCGCGGAGCTTGTCCGGCGTGCCGTCGGCCTTGATCTCGCCGCGCGCGATGATGAGCGCGCGCGTGCAGACCGCGTCGACCTCCTCGAGGATGTGGGTGGAGATGATGATCGCTTTCTCGGCGGACATCTCCTTGATCATCTGGCGGACGACGAACTTCTGGTTCGGGTCGAGGCCGTCCGTCGGCTCGTCCATGATCAGCACCTTCGGGTCGTGCAGGATGGCCTGCGCGAAGCAGGTGCGCTGACGATAGCCCTTCGAGAGCGTCTCAATCGTCTGGCGGGCGACGGTGGTGAGCTTGGCCTTCTCGATGGCCTCTTCCACCTTCGCCTTGGCAGCCGCGCCCGAAAAGCCGCGGATCTTGGCGATGAAGGAGAGGAAGTCCGTCACCGTCATCGCACGGTAGCTGGGTGCCGCCTCGGGCAGGTATCCCAGTTCGCTCTTGGCGCCCACGGGGTCCTTCAGGATGTCGTGACCACAGATCTCGGCCGTGCCGGACGTGGGCGGGATGAATCCCGTGATCATCCGCATGGTTGTCGATTTCCCCGCGCCGTTCGGCCCGAGGAAGCCCAGCACTTCGCCCTTCTTGACCTCAAAGGAGATGCCCTTGACGGCCTCGAAGGAACCGAAGCTTTTCTTCAGGTTTTCGACCTTCAGCATGTCTGTTCCTTTGTTCTTCTTTGTCCAGTTGAAAAAACGAACGAATATTATAGCGGATTTTCCGCAACGTCGCTAGTCTACCATCCGAATATTAGCGGAATGTTAGGAAACGGCCGCTGTCTGGATTTGACGCGCGCGACGGATATGGTAGAATATCCGGTATGAAAAAAGCCACTTCGAAGAGAGTCCGCATCACCGACACGACCCTGCGCGACGCCCACCAGTCCCTGTGGGCCACGCGTATGCGGACTGACGACATCCTCCAAATCGCCGAGGCGATCGACAACGCCGGCTACTATTCGCTCGAATGCTGGGGCGGCGCCACGTTCGACGTGTGCATGCGCTTCCTCCGCGAGAATCCCTGGGAGCGCCTGCGCCAGATCAAGTCCGTCTGCAAGAAGACGCCCCTCCAGATGCTCCTGCGCGGACAGAACATACTCGGCTACAAGCACTATCCCGACGACATCGTGGAGCGTTTCGTGGCGCTCGCCTGCGAGAACGGGATGGACATCTTCCGCGTATTCGACGCGCTCAACGATCCGCGCAACCTGGAAAAGGCCATCGCGAGCGTGAAGAAGTACGGCGGTCACGCCCAGGGCACCATTTCCTATACGACTTCTCCCGTCCACACCGTCGAGGCCTACGTGAAGCTCGCCAAGGAGCAGGAGGCGATGGGCATCGATTCGCTTGCCATCAAGGACATGGCGGGCATCCTCACGCCGGGCGCGGCGCGCGAGCTGGTGGGCGCGCTCGCGAAGGCGCTCCCCGACATGCCGATCCAGGTTCACTCCCACATGACGAGCGGCATGGCGGCGGCCATGTACCTTGCCGCCGTCGAGGCGGGCGCCGGATGCGTGGACTGCGCGATCTCGACCATGTCCAGCTTCAGCTCGCAGCCACCGTGCGAGTCGATGGTCACGATCCTCGAGAGCGAGGGCTACGACACGGGCCTCGACCAGAAGAAGCTCGCCGAGATCAACGCCTACTTCCGCGACCTGAAGGCGAAGCGCCAGCCCGCGTCTACGGCGAAGGTGGAGCCGGTGGACGCCGGCGTGCTCGTGCACGCCATCCCCGGCGGCATGATCTCCAACCTCCGCAGCCAGCTCGCCCAGCAGGGCGCGCTGGATCGTCTGCCCGAAGTGCTGGAGGAGCTGCCGAAGACGCGTGCGGACATGGGCTATCCGCCGCTCGTCACGCCTACCAGCCAGATCGTCGGCGTGCAGAGCGTCCTCAATGTCCTCGGCGGCAAGCGCTACGGCATGGTGACGGACGAGACGAAGCACTACGCCGCCGGCTACTACGGCCGTACGCCCGCGCCGATCGAGAAGAAGCTCCAGAAGAAGCTCATCGGCGATCTCAAGCCGATCACGTGCCGCCCGGCCGACCTCTTGAAGCCCGGCCTCGCCGCCGCCGCGAAGGAGATCCCCGCCAAGCTTATCAAGGCCGAGGAGGACATCCTCAGCTATTGCCTGTTCCCGGAAGTGGCGCTCGGCTACTTCAAGTGGCGCGCGCAGCCGGCCGACGCGAAGGATCCCATCCCCGCCGACGTGGAGATGCAGAAGAAGGCCGAGGAGACCGTGCCCGCCGCCGTCGATCCCGAGACGGCCAAGTTCGCGCAGATCGGCAAGGCCTTTGCCGCTCTCATGGCGACGGTAGGCGGCGGGAAGCTTGACCTTTCCGCCGTGAAGCTCGACGAATCGGCGCTCGCGCCTCTTCCGGAAACCGGTGCGGGAAGCGACAAGAGCGTCGCTTCGCCGAAGGCCGCCGATACGAAGGCCGCCGAAGGCACTCCTGTCCTCGCGCCGCTGAACGGCACCTTCTACCGGAGCGCGGGTCCGGGCAAGCCTGAGCTGGCGAAGGACGGCGGCGCCGTCAAGAGCGGCGAACCTGTCTGCATCGTCGAGGCGATGAAGCTCTTCAACCCGATCAAGGCCACGGCCGCCGGCACGATCACCTTCCTCGTGGAGCATGGCAAGCCGGTGACGAAGGGACAGACCCTCGCGGTTATCGCCTGACGACGCGCCGTATTCGTTTTCCTCCGGCCGCAGATCCGCTTGCCGACGGTGGGGCTTTCCGTGCGACGGGCGGGATGCCTGTAGTCCCTGCGAAGCGGCGGCGCGCAGGCGGATTATGGTATACTGGCGATGCAACGGACAGGAGGATGACTGATGAAAATAGGTAAAGCGAGTTGTGCGGCGGCAGTTGCGCTCGCGCTGGCGGCGGCCGGTCAAGGCGCGGCATTCGAGCCTGCCTTGACCGGAGAGGTGTCGATCGTCGGGGAAGCGACCGCGCGCGTAGAGAAGCGTATCTCGCGCGACCTGCCGATCAAAAAGGACATGACGACCGTCAAGTCCTTCTGCTTCGACCTGCGCGTCTCCAACCCCACGGACTTCGCGTCGTACGTCTGCTATTTCAAGAGCGGAAACGGCTGGTACAGGGCCTCGCTCGAATTGCCAGACGACGCCGTGCCGGGCGGCTGGTACCCGATGACGGTGACCGCGAAGGACACGGAAACGGAGGGGAAGCCGGCCAGCTGGAAGACCGTGGAGGCCGTGCGCATCGCCGGCTATCGCGCCACGACGAACGCCGTCTCGCTCACGTTGCGCAACGTCGGGTTCGACGTTTCGAAGCCAGAGGCGTACGTCGTCCAGGGATATGCCGGGCCGAAGGACGACGGTAGCCGGCACGCGGCTATTTTCGTGCAGGCGCTCGAAAAGATCGGCGTGGAGGCGCGGCAGGTGTCGGAGGCCGACCTTGTGCCGGGACTGCTTGACGGCGCCGCGTTCGTGGTGCTGCCATTCAACCCGCAGATGAAGAAGGATGCCTGCGCCGCGGTGGAGGCGTTCGTGAAGAAGGGCGGCAAGGTCTTTGCGTGCTACGGTCAGCAGCAGGCCGTCATGGACCTTGTCGGCGTTGCGGCGAAGGGCGCGTACCGTCCGTCGGACCGTGGCGAAAGCGGCTTCGCCGGCTTCGCGAAGGCGGGCGCTGGACTTCCCGGCCAGCCGGATTTCCTTCCCCAGGCGTCGTGGATGTGCCGTGTGGTAAGGCCGCTCGCGGGAGCCGAAGTGGCTGCGTTCTGGCGGAGAGAAGACGGGCGGACCACGGACATGCCGGGGCTCGTCGTCTCTCCCAACGGCGCCTACCTTTCGCACGTGTGGCTGAATCCGGGCTCCGCCGAGTCGAGCGCGTTCCTCGCGGCGGCGGTCGACCGTCTGCTGCCCGGCGCGCGGGCGCGGTACGAGGCGCGGCTGGCGGCGGCGCGCGCGGAGGAGGCGCGCGTTTTGGCGGCTACGCGCGCGATGCCTTCGCGCGCGGGCGAGCGGCGGCTCATCTGGTGCCATTCGGCGTGGGGGCTGGGCGGTACGAACGACTGGGACTCGACCTGCCGTTTCATCCGCCGGAACGGATTTACCGACCTTGTGGTGAATCTCGCGTGGGGCGGCTACGCCTATTACCCCTCGAAGGTCCTGCCGCAGGCGGAGGCGGCGCGCGGCGACGCGCTGGAGCTCTGCCGGGCAGCCTGCCGGAAGTATGGCGTCAAGATGCACGTGTGGAAGGTCTGCTGGAAGATGGGGCGGGCGGTTTCGCCCGATTTCCTGGAGAAGGCGAAGGCGGCCGGGCGCGTGCAGCGTACGCGTTCCGATGAGTTCGACGACCTCTGGAACTGTCCGTCCGACCCGTACAACCAGCAGCTTGAGATCGACGCGATGACGGAACTGGCGCTCGAGAAGAAGGTGGACGGCATCCACTTCGACTACATCCGCTATCCCGGTCCGTCCTGCTGTTTCTGCGACGGCTGCCGCGCGCGCTTTGAGGCACGGCTGGGGCGCCCTGTGGCCAACTGGCCGAAGGACGCGGGCGAAAACGGTCCGTTGGCGGAGGAATGGGCGGCGTTCCGCCGCGACAACGTCACGCGCGTGGTGCGGACGGTGCACGAGCGCGTGCGCGCTGCGAAGTCGACCGTGGAAATCTCCGCCGCCGTCTTCCGCGATCCCGTGCGCGATCCGTACGTGGTGGGGCAGGACTGGGTCCGCTGGTGCGGCGAGGGCTGGCTCGACTTCGTCTGTCCGATGGACTACATGACGAGTCCCAAGCGGTACGCCGAGCGGGTCGCGATGCAGAACGCCGCCCTGAAGCAGGCCGGCTCGAAGGCGAAGTTCTATCCCGGCATGGCGATCATGTGCTCGCATTTCGGACAGGCGCTGACGCCGCTCGTCGTCGCGCAGGAGATCGCCGCCGTGCGGGCGGAAGGTCTGGAGGGCTTCACGCTCTTCTCGCTCTCGCGCAACGCCGAGAAGGTCCTACCCGTGCTGCGGGAAGGTCCGCTCGCGGAAGACTGACTAGCCCCGGGAGATTGAGATGTCGATACGCACAACAACGCTTCTTTTCTCGGTCCTTGCCGCGTTCGTCGCCTTCGGCGACTGTCCGCGTTGGATATCCGTGATGCCGCTGAGGAGCGACTGCGTCGAGGAGCTGGCCAAGGACGCCGCCGACCTGGGCAACACGACGATCGTGGACGGCATCGCGTGGATCTGCACGGTGAATCCGGAGGGGAATCCCGTCGCGGACCGCGCGGGCATCTACGCCGAGACGTACCGCAAGCTCGCGCCGCGGCTGAGGGAACTGTCGCCGGTCCGCCAGGGCGTCCTTCTCCAGGCGACGATGGGCCACGGCGGCTTCCCCGGGTCCGTCACGCCGTGGCAGCTGACGGTGCAGAAGGACGGCAAGAGCTCGTACAGGATGTGTCCGCTGGACGAGCGATTCCTCGCTTATGTCGCCCGCACGTGCCATACGCTCTCCGACCTGAAGCCGGACTTCTTCATGGTGGACGACGATACGCGCATGATCTGGAACGGCGTTCCCGGCTGCTTCTGTCCGCTCCACCTCGCGGCGTTCGAGAAACTTACCGGCCGCGCCTGGACGCGCGAGCAGGTGGCGAAGATGCTTGCGTCCGGCGATGCCGAGATGTCCGCCGCATGGGAGGAAGTGAAGGTCCATTCTCTCATGCGGTTCTTCCTGACGATACGCGCGAACTTCTCGCCGGAGATTCCCGGCATGTTGTGCGTGGTGGCGGATGCGGGCCATTTGCGCCACGCGCGCGAGTTTGCGCAGGCGCTGGCCGCGCCGGGCCAGACGCCCGTCGTTCGCGGCGGCGGCGCGCCCTACCACGGCGGCGGCTATCCCTACAACAACGCCGCGAAGGACTTGTTCCACGTGGTGGAAACGCGCTGGGCGTACGCGCACCAGCTCGACGTCGTCGGGCGTGACGTGACGTACCTGCAGGAACTGGACACGTGTCCGCACACGCTGTGGGCGACGAGCGCCGTGCGGACGTACGACCATCTGGTGATGCTCGCGCTTGAAGGCTGCAAGGGCGCGAAGATGTGGATCACGCGCACGGGCAACTACCACGAGAAGCGCTCGGCCGAAGCCTATCGCCGAATCTTTCGCGCGAACAAGGGCCTGATGGAATGGGCGTCGAAGACGGACTTCGTGCAGCAGGGCGTGGTTGTGCCCCCGTGCGGGCCCGGCCGCCTGAACTTCGGCGACCGGTACCTGGCGCTGACGGGCATACCGTACCGGTTCGGGCGGGCGCGCCCGGGCGAGGTGACGGCGCTCACCGCCGCCACGCTCGCGAGGCTTTCCGCCGACGAGATCCGCGCGATCCTTTCCGGTCGGGCGATCGCGGACGGCTCGGCGGCGCTCTGGCTTTCCGAGCACGGCTACTCCGCCGACGTCGGCGTGACGGCGAAGCCGTGGAACGGCAAGACCATCCAGATGCACGAGTTCATGGACGGCTTTCGTCAGAGCGGCGTGTACTCGGTTGGTCTTGCGGACCTTTCGGGCACGGCGCCGGGCGCGAAGGTCCTCACGCGACTCTTCAACCGCCCGCGCATGGGCGACGCGGCCGCGTACGTGGCGCCGGGCAGCACGCTGTTCGAAAACGCGCGCGGCGGCAAGGTCCTCGTCTTCGCGCAGCCGCTCCCCGTGCAGATGCCCGCCTACTACGAGGCCGCGCTCTTCTCCGAGAGCTACCGGACGGAAATCGTGAAATGGCTCACGTTGCTCGGCGGCGGCATTCCGGGCGGGCTGCATTACCTCGGCGCGGGGCCTGTCACGTGCGAGGCGGGGACGACGGGGAAGGGCGAAAACGTCTTCGTGCTGAATATGCTGGACGTGGACGGTGACGAGAATCCGGAGATGATGTTCGGGAAGAAGCCGTCCGTGATCGAACGGTTGCAAGGCGACGGCAGCTGGAAGCCCGTCCCGTTCACGGGGACGGGCGAGGGCGGCGTCCGCTTGGCGAGCCCCGTTCTTCCGCAACGCCCTGCGATCTTCCGCTGGGAGTGAGGAAATTTGTGGTATACTAGCACCGCTGTTCGGCAAAACAACGAAAGGAACAAAGTTATGGCAGTGACAGAGACAACGACGGAATCCTGGGGCTCGCGCCTGGGAAGTTCGATCAAGGGTGTGCTGATCGGCGGCGCGCTGTTCATCTCGGGCTTTCCCGTCCTGTTCTACAACGAGGGCAATTCGGTGAAGACGGCAAGGGCGATCGACGAGGGCGAGGGCGCGTGCATCGCCGTCGAGTCGAACGCGAACGTCGACCAGGAATATAACGACAAGCTTGTCCACATGAGCGGAAAGGCCGATACGCAGGACGTTCTCACCGACGATACGTTCGGCGTCTCCGCGACGGCCATCGGCCTGGAACGGCAGGTGGAGATGTACCAGTGGATCGAGGAGTCGCGCACCTCCGAAAAGAAGAAGCTGGGCGGCAGCGTCGAGAAGGTCACCACCTATACCTACAAGAAGGACTGGGTGGCCCATGCGATCGATTCGAGCGAATTCAAGGAGTCCGGTCACGACAATCCCGGCGCGATGGAGTTCGAGTCGGACAGGATGCTGGCGTCGAACGTCTCGTTCGGCGCGTTCCGCCTGAGCGAAAGCCAGATCAAGCGCATCGGCTCGGCGCAGAACTACAAGTTTCCCACAAACTTCGTCTGCAAGGTCGAGCGCGTGAAGGTGGTCGGCCCCACGATCTACGTGCCGAACGCCGAGACCCGCAACAACCCGAAGAACGTGCGCGACGTGGCCGCCCAGACGCGCATCGGCGACATGCGCGTGACGTTCCGCGTGATCTACCCGCACGAGATCTCGATCATCGCCAAGCAGCATGGCGACACGTTCGTCGACTACACGGCGAAGAACGGCAAGAAGCTCAACTACCTCGAGGAAGGGGTCAAGGACGCGGCGGAGATGTTCCAGACGGCCCGCACGAACAACACGATCTTGACGTGGCTCGTCCGCTTCGCCGGATTTCTGCTGATGTTCTTTGGCCTTTCGATGATACTCAAGCCGCTCAGCGTGCTGGCGGACGTCCTGCCCATCCTGGGCGACATCGTGGAAATGGGCATGGGCATCGTGGCCGGGCTGGTTGCGCTTGTCTGTTCGCTCGTGACGATCGCGATCGCGTGGCTCTTCTACCGTCCGATCCTCGGCGGCATCCTTTTGGCCGTGGCCGGATTCCTCGTCTGGAAGCTCATCCAGAAGCGCAAGGCGGCCAAGGCCGCCAAGGCGGCGTCCGGCACGTAAACGCGGCGAGTTCCTCACGTGTCGCGCCTGTCCGTTGCGGTTGACAACGGGCGGGGTAAATGATAAATTGCCGTTGTCGTGGGTGCGTTGCGCCCAGGATAGGTTGTTTTCACGAGCCGATTACTTGAGGAGGTAAGAAGATGAAAAGGCGTCTAGGCGGGGTTCTTTCCGCCAGCGTGCTGGCGGCCGGCATGGCCATGGCGGCGACGGTGACGGTGAACCCGCCGGCGGGTTCGGAGACGAACGTCTTTGCATTCGTCTCAGGTGACGATTCGCTCGCGGTGAACACGGGCGCGACGGGCGGTACCGTGCACCTGAGCCCCTACAGCACCCACACGGGCGGCACCACGCTCGGCTCGGGCACGCTCGTGCTGGCGAAGCCCGTCAGCGCGGACGAGGCGACGGGCGAACTTGGCGCGGGTCCGTTCGTGCAGCAGGGCGGCACGCTCCGCTACGTCGGCCCGGCGGGCGGCATCTGGACGCGCGCGGTCACGAACACCGCCAGCACGTCCACGGGCGCGGTGGTGTGGCAGGTCGACAACGACCTCACGATGGACTGCGACGTGGCGCAGACCGCCGGCGGGTTCGTCAAGACCGGCCCCGGCACGCTGACGTTCCCCCAGCCCTTCGCCTTCGGCGGCGCGACGGAGGTCCCCGGTTCCACCCGCAAGAGCATGATGGACCTTTCACCCGACCGCGCGCCCACGAAGGGGCACGGCAATTTCTCCCTCGTGGACGGCACGGTGGTCATCGACACGCCCGTCTCGGACGATTCCCCGATTACGGCTCCCGTCACGAACGTCCTGACGGCGGCGGGCGTCGCCACGGTCGGCACCCTCACGACGCTCGACGGCACGGAGACGACGGGCGTCCTCGAGCAACGCGGTGGCGTGACGCG
>CAMNLN010000115.1 GCA_946543025.1 uncultured Verrucomicrobiota bacterium | reverse complement strand
CCTTCTGGTTGAAGCGGCCGGACTCCGTTTCGAGCGAGTACACCCAGTCGTCGGTCCAGCCTTTCACGTAGTTCCACTCGTTGAGGACGGATTCAGATTTTTCGAAGCCGTACTTGTCCAGCAGCTTGTGCACCTGGCGGCAGCGGTCGACGACCTGCTTCGGCTCGGTGGCGTAGATGTGCCAGGAGAAGAAGTCGAGCGGTACGGAGTTGTCGCGGCAATAGGCGAGGAACCGTTCGCCCCAGCGCATGTTGCCGGCGATCGCGGGGCCGCCGATCTTCAGGTTTGGGAAGCAACCCTTCAGATGCTTGGCCGTCGTCTCGTAGAGGCGGAAGAAGTTGGTGACGGTGCCGCCCCAGCAGCGCGGGTTCGCGGGGAGGGCGTTTTCGTCGTCCGACGGGTCCAGGTCCGGTTCGTTCCAGATTTCCCAGTAGACGACGTTGAACTGGTTGGACCAGGCGATGTTCTTGGTGGTGTGTTCCTGGTCGAGCCCCCAGCCCCAGCCTTCGTTGTAGTGGCGGATCACATGCTCGCAGATGCGCGCCCACTTGGCAAAGTCCTTGGGAGGAAGGACTCCGTACTTCTTCGGGCCGTGCTCGATGGTCTGCCCGATGCGGAAGAACACCTCCGTGCCGGCGCGGCGGATATTGTCGAGGTAGTGGTCGGTAAAGACAAAGTCGTAGTTCCGTGGGTCGTTCTCGTCGGCGTCGAAGTTCCGGAAGATGGCGTTGATGTCGCAAGTGTGCGCGCCGCCGGCGACGCAGTTGATCGAGTCGTGGGTGCGTGCGAACGGGATGCGCGCGGCCTTGTAATCCTCGAAGTTGCCGCGTACCTGGTCGCCGCCGGGCTTCTTCACGGCGGGGCCGTTGTTGACGGCGTTCATCGGCTTGATCGGGCCGATCTCTTCGCCGAGGTTGACCGTTACGAGGGCGGTTGCGGCAGGCTGGGCCGCGAAGAGGGTGCCACCAAGCGCCGCTGTCAGGCAAAGCAGTGTGTTTTTCATTTGGCAGTTCCTTTTGTCGGAAGATGATACGACTCTATTTTAGCAGAAATTTACCAAGCCGACACGCGGCGCGTCTGGATTTGCTATACTTGCGCGCAGGAGAAATGTCATGGCAAAGAGAATGCATTTGATGGTGGCGGCGGCGATTGCCGCGCAGATTGCGTGCGGAATGACGGCGGAGAACGGCATTACGGCTCATCGCGGAGATTCCATTCGTTTGCCGCAGAATTCGTTGCGGGCGTTTTCGTCCGCAAACAGGATCGGTGCGGACTGGATCGAGACGGACGTTCACCTGACGAAGGACGGGAAGCTCGTCTTGTCCCATAACGCCACTACGGGGGAATACTGTTCGCAGAACAAGGTCATCAAAGAGTGTACCTACGCCGAGCTGGTCCAGCTCGACATGGCGGAGAAGTTCCGCGCGCAGCACAAGTTGACGCTCGAGCAGTGCCCGAAGGTGACGATCGTGCGGCTGGAGGAGGCGCTCGACCTGATCCTCGCCGAGAAGATGGCGCGCCTCTCGATCCAGCCCAAGTGCGACTGCGTGGACCAGGTGATGGCGCTTGTCCGCCGGAAGGGCGCGCTCAAGTGGGTCGGCTTCAACGACGGCAACGCGAAGTGGATGAGCCGCGTGAAGGAGCTGGAGCCGTCCGTACCCGTGTTCTGGGACAGGCATCGCAACATGGATGTTGACAAGGACATCGCGTTCGCGAAGGAGCACGGCTTCGAGACGCTTGTTCTCTTCCACAAAGAGGTGACGCCCGAGCGCGTCCAGAAGCTGAAGGCCGCCGGCTTCAAGGTCGGCGCCTGGACGGTGAACGCGCCGGCCGACATGCGGCGCTTCCTCGCGATGGGACTTGACCGCCTCTACACGGACGACCCCGCGACGTTCAAGAAGATCAAGGGCGAGGCACCCTAATGGCCAGACTCGGACTCGCCGCAATCGTGTCGGCGGTTCCTTTCGTTGCCGTCTGCACGCCCGACCTCGTCATCGTGTCTCCGCCCGACCTTCGTGCCGCGTGGGAGGTCTATGCCGAACGGCGGCGCGCGGCCAGGCCTGACCTTGACATTGCCGTGACGGGGACGGACGCCATCTATGCCACGCATCCGTTCGGGCGCGATCTCCCTTGCCGCAACGCGGCGGAGTCCGTACACGCCTATATCCGCGAAGCGGCCCAGGCGGGAACCGCTTACTTCTTGCTGGGCGGCATGTGGCTTGACGCGCGCGACGGACACACCAACGAACTCTACTTCGCAACCGGAGAACGGCTATCTCTTTCCAACTGCGTACCCGGCATCTGCGCCTGCCCCTACACAGGCAACAAGGGCGGGGACATCCCCTCGGACATGTTCTACGCCTGCCTCGACGACGTCGCGAACGGCAGCGCCTATCCTTGGGATCCTTCTGGCGACGGCATCTATCTGTCCGCAGGCGGCGAGTTCCTGTCGTGCGACTGCGAGCCGGATGTCGCTGTCGGCCGCTTTGCGGCCGTGCCCTACGCCTACGGCGAAACGGGCGCGCCGTCGCCGAGCGAACTTGTCCTGGCCTACGCGGACAAGGTGGCGCGCGGTACGCAGGCGTCCTTCCCCGGGTTGCACCGCGTGGGGGTGGCAAGCGCCGAGATGATCCGCTCGTACGCGCCCGGCAGCCGTGATCTCGGATACCCGGGCAGGGAAATCTTCTTCTACGACGACGTGCCGAACACATGGAGCCCGTCGCACCCTAACCCCGTTGCCGACGCCGAATGCGCCGTCCGCGAGATGTTCCGTACCTTGGTCGCGCCCAATTGGCCGATTCTGGAGGCCGAGGCCCTGCATGGCACGGGGCCGGCTTTCGCTGCGCGCTATCCCGACTTGTCCGCCGCCATCGCCGCGTTTTTCGCGAATGACATGCTTTACGCGACCTGTCGCTCGCACGGCGCGGCCACCGCGATGTCCGGCATCGGTATCACGCGTGCGCTCTACGCGAAGGCGGCGGGCCTGACGCTCTTCGGCGATTTCTGTGTACCGTGCCTGGCCGGATCGGTCGATGTCGTCCGGCGAGAAGGCGGGCGGACGATCGTCATGCCGAGCATGGGCGTGGCGGCGACATGCTCGCCGATCGGCGGATGCCTGGCGGGCGTGTTCAATTCGCGCTACGGGTGGACCTCGGAGTTTTACAGCGTCAATGTCTCGGACGGCATCTCGGGGTCGTTGGCTCAGCTTCTGGCCCGCCGCCTGTTCGTCTGCGGCGACGCCACGTTTGGCCTCGCGCATCTCCGAGCGCGGCAGGACTTCGTTGCGGAGTACACATTGGAGGACAAGCGTGTCTACGCGCTTTGCGAGCAGATGTTTTACGGAGATCCGACGCTCGGGTTCCCGACCGTGGAGAAAACGCGCGCGTGGACGGGCGACATATGCGTGACCGACGACGTCTCGGCCGTGATGGCGCAGTTCAACGCCGATGCGGAAGTCACGGGGACTGGCCGGCTGAAGGTCATGGATACGCTGACCTGCGACGGGACGGACCTTGCGTTCGCGGTCCGAGGGGGCGTGGGGCGCGTCATGGCCTTCACGGGAACGGTTCCTGGGGCGCTCACGCTCTCCGGCCCGTCGTTCTACTTGGGTGGACTTTCCAACTGCATGTCGGTCGCGGTACGGGGCGGGGGGAAGGTCCTGGACATCACGCGGCATGACGGCTCACTTGCTCTGTTGACGGTCGACGGTGCTGGCGCGGCGGGCGCGACGAACATCCTGCGCTGTTCGACACGCGGCGCGCTTGCCGCGTTGGACACGATTTCCGTGCGCGCGGCCATGCTGGTTCTCGAGACGGCGGAGGCGTTCGGCGCGGGGAATGTTCCGCTGGCCGCGGTGACGAACGGCACGTTGCGCCTGTCGCCCGGCCCCCTGCGGGCCGGGCCGGAGGGAGCGGAGCATCTCGCGCGTCCGGTGCGACTTTCTGGGGCGGCGCTCCTGGTGGACGCGGAGAAGGTGGTATTCTTTGGCATGCGCGATTCCACCGGCCTCCATCCGTTCCGCCTTGACGTCGACGGCGCCTGTGCGCTCGAATCGTCCGCGCCCGGAGACGCGTCGGCGGGGCTTGTCGGCACCACGACGGTCGTGCTGGCGGATGGAGCGGATCTCGTGCTGGGCTTGAGGCTGTACGACGCGGATGCCGGAGGGCTCGTGTTCGCGGGGCTCGGTACGGCGCGGGCTTCGGCGGACGCGCTGGCGGGTGCCGTCGAGGTACGCGAAGGCGCAACGCTTGAGTTGGCGGCAACGCCCCTGCCTGCCGTAACGACGCTTGTGGTGCGCGCCGGTTCGACGCTACGGATCCCCTCCGAGACGACCGGCCTTCATGCGGTATTGACGGGCACGGGACGTCTGGTCGTGGAGGACGGGGCAGTGGTGGAGAACCTTGGCGGAAATGTTTTGACGGGGCGCGCGATGAACGGCATGTTCTTCGAGCCGGGTGCCGCGCTGTGCTGGCGTGGCGGCACGGGGGCGTGGTCCTGCTCGGAAGGGTGGTACGACGTCGTGACGGGCCAGACGGGGCCGTGGGCAAACGGTCGGATCGCGGTGTTCGCGGCTTCCGCCGCCGTGACGAACGATTGCGCGGGTGTGCAGGTTAAGGGATTCGTGTTTGGCGGGGACGTGTCAGTCGCGGGCGAGGGAATACGTCTCGAGACGGGTTTCGTCGAGGTGCCGTCCAACCATGTCGTGAGGATCGCCGCGCCGCTTGCGTGTGCGGACGACGTGACAAAGGCGGGCGAGGGGACGCTCGTTCTGTACGGTGAGCAGGCGATGTCTGGCGGGCTCGTCGTGCGTACGGGCTTGTTGGAGCTGGACGGCGTGGCCGCGCCGTCGGTTACGAATCTCGTCACGAATGTCGGCTCCGGGCTTGCGCTACGCGGGGACTCTTCCTTGCCGGGCGCGGCGGCGCGCAACACGATCGCGGCCGGAACGTTGCGCCCGGCGTCGGAAAGTCCTGTGTCGCTGGAGGTCGGACGGTTCGTTCCGCCTAGTCGGTTCGTTCTGCCGGTCGGGGTGACATTGCGCGCGGCGTGCGAGTACGGATTCTGGCGGATGACCGTCGACGGACGCCTGGAATGCCTCTCGCCGCCCGCGATGGCCATCACCTCGTGGATCGACGGTACGGGCACGGTGCACACGGCGGGGCTGTGGACAGACACGACGGCGTACGCGCGGTTCAGCTTTTGCCGCGTGGAGATGGCGTCTGGCGCGTTTCAGGTGCTGGGTGACCCGGGCACGGGCATCATGCGCCGTCACAAGAACTTCCTCTTCGACGGCGTCACGTTCGCGCCCGTCGGGGGCGACGTTCACGTGACGAACTCGGATTTGCCAGAGGGTCTCGTGACGATGTGCGTCAACACGAACGGCGTCGTGTTCGACACGTTCGATGCGGCGGCCGGGATCGGGCGTACCGTCTTTTTCGACGATCCGTGCGCGACGAACCTGTTCTTCTACGGACCGGGCGACGTGACGAAAGCCGGAGCAGGCACCGTGCGGTTCACGGCGAACGACGACTTGCACGAAGGGCGTACGTTCGTGCAGGGCGGGACGTACGCGGTGTCGACATGGTCGCTTTCCTCCGGGTTCTTTGTGACGGGCGAGGGTTCGACGGTTGAACTCGCGGGCGAGGGATACGAAGGGGACTTGTCGGTGGGTACGGGCAGTGTGCTCGACTTGTCGGATCCTGCCGTCACCGTGGTCGCGACGACGAATCTCCACCTGGCGGCGGACGCCGTGCTGAAGGTCTGCGTGACATCGGCCGGATGCGATCTGGTCGACATGCGCGAAGGAACCTGCGACCTGCCGGGCGACGGCGTTGCCGTGCTTGATGTGACGATTCGGCCCGACGCGCCGCCGGGCCTCTACGCGGCGGTCGCGTTTCCGGGCTCGGCCACAGGCCGTTGGACGGGTCGATTCTCGGCGCTTGGCGGACAGCAGGCGAGTCTTGAATTCGCTGCCGGAGGCACCGTCTTGTGCGTACGAGTACGCCGTGCCGCCACGGTGCTTTACATTCGATAAGCGGGATGCCCGGCGTGTCCCATTTTCGATCTTGCGCCCGTCACCAGCACTTTTCGGGCGTGAGGAAAAAGTCGGGGGCGGCGCCCTGCTGAAGGACGGAGTAGTCTTCGAAGGGGTATCCCTTCGCACGGTTGAAGGTGATGCGCCAAAGGCCGTCCGCCGGATGGGCGTCGGAACGGTACGCCGTCCATTCGCCGATCTGGTCGGCTTTCCACAAGACCTTGCCGACTGGATCCGCAACCTGCGCGTGGACGCGCTCGGACATATCCGCGCCCGCGACGGCGACGATGAAGGGCGTCTCGGGCGTGGCGCGGAAGTAGAGCGTGCCCTGCGTGGCGAAGACGGTGCGGGCAAGGCCGGAGGGGACGACCGCAATCGGCACGGAGGTCGCCGAAAGTCCGAACGCATGGCTGCCGACGTCGGCGGTCATGGTGTAGAAGCCGGCGGTCTTCGCCTTGAACGAGAAAGGCGTCTCGGCAAGGTCTTGAAGGGAAATCTTGGCGCATGTTTTGCCGGCGGCGTCCTTGACGATGAGGGGCTTGGGCGTAAAGGCAGGCTTGCCGACCTTGGTGAAGCGTCCTGAGAACCTCGCCTCGCCGGGCGCAGCCATGAAGAAGCGGTAGGTGACGCCGTTGCGGAATCGGAAGGGCTTGAGGCGCACCAGCTCGCCGGGGCGAGCGTCAAACGGACGGGCGGCGGCGGGGTCGAACATGCGCCGCGCAGGAGCGCCTGCGAGGATGGGTTTTCCGAAGTGGCTCCCGCGCCAGGCTGCGTCCAGAACGCAGGTGCTCGTGCCGGACGGCGTGACGATGGTTAGGGTGCCGGAGATGTTTGAAGGGACTTCGGTGGCGAGAGAGTCGAGCTTGCGCGGAAGCCAGTCGCGCGCGACCGGCTGGCGGAGCGTGCAGTTGCGGAACGTGACGCCGTCGGTGGGGCCGGCGCCTGGGGCGGTATTGCCGAGGAACATGTCCGTGACGGCGGCAGGGGCTGTCGCGTTCGTCTGGCAATTGAGGAACTGGCAGCGGTCGAACGTGACGGAGACGGAGTTGACGGGCTTGCGGCGGATGCGCACGGCGAATCCGCGCTCGTTCTCGAACGTGCAGTTCTCGCAGGAGACGAATCCTTTCACGAAGGTCTCCTTGCGTCCGTTGGAGAGCGCGAAGCCGTGGGAGTTTCCGCTCATGCGGCAGTTGACGACCTTGATCGAGACAGGCTTGGTGGTGCCGTCGAGCTGCCCGAGGTAGAAGTCGAGTCCGACGCCCTGGTTGTCTGTGACCGTGCAGTCGCGCATTACGATGCCGGAGAGCTCCTCGTTGGCGTGGTTGGGCTCGAAGTCGATGCCGGCCGCGGGCGGCGTACCGCCGGTGTTGCGAAGGACGCACCGCTCGATGAGGAGGTTGCGCGCGGAGATGACGCTGATGCCCTGGCGGTACTGGCGGTCGCAGACGAGGTCGCGCAGGACGATGTCCTGGCAGGGGCCGTTCTTTCCCGCCACGCCCACGTACACGCCGTCGCCGCCCGACTCGAGGAGCGTGAGGCCCTCGACGACGACATTGCTGCAGCTGAGGAGGTTGATGCTCATTCGCCACTCGGCCTTCGCGTAGGGGGGCGCGGCGTAGTCGGCGCGGTGCATCCGCAGGGTGGCGCCGTAGCCGCTGAGTTTCACGTTCTCGGCGCGCTTGAGCGTGATAAGCGAATCGCCCTTGCCGAGGAAGGCGCCTTTCTTCGCCACCACCTCCGCGCCGCGTTCAAAGACGATTTCGCAGTTCGAGCGCGCGAAAAGCGGGCGCGTGATCCACGGGGAGACCTGCCTGTCGATCACGATCTTCCGTGCGCCCGAGTCGAGCGCCTTCTGGAGAAACTCGGTCGAGTCGGCGGGATTGAAGCCGAACGAGGAGGCGACGACGGCATCCTCCGCGGCCGACGCGACGGCCGTGCCAGCGGCCAGCAGGGCCAGCGAGAGGAAACGGCGGGGAAACTGAAACAACATGCAGGTTTTCATGCGCACATGATACCATAAAATATGATAAAATGTAAACGCATTTGCACATATTAGGATTTCTCGCATGACTAAACAGATCAAAGTTCTGTTTTTCGCAGCGGCAGGCCTCGCCGTTCGGCGAGTGCCTCCTTTGGGTTGTTCGCGTCTTCTGGCACCGGAAGCTACATGTGGCTTGATTGCATCTGGAGATTCATGAACCGCAAGGGGTACAACAGGTAGACGCGTCCGATGGCAGAAAGCTCCCACATCTTTTCTCCGTTCCAGGCGGAATACCTGCGCGCAATGCAGGATGGGCGGTATCGTGCCCCGTCTCGCCGTCCGCCGGCGTCGGTCTCGCTCGTGGACCGGATGCCGCCTGTCGTCTACCAACAGGCATTGCGGGGAACATGCGTGGCGAATGCGGTGACCGCGCTTCTCGAATACTATGGAGACTGCAAGACGCGTCTAAGCGTACAATACCTCTATTCTGTCACGAAAGAGATTGAGCGCGAGGGACTGGAGCGCAACCTGGCGCACGTGCGGACGGGCGAACCGCTCGATCACGGGTTCGAGAGCGCCCTTCACGCGCAGCTGCAGCAGTTGCGTTTGCTGGCGAACGCCAACGGCGGCATGGACGCGTTGGCTGTCCAGCCTTATCTCCAGCGGTTCGAGGACGGTGTGCGAGCGCGCTTCGACGAGGATGGCGGCAGCCTGATGCGGAGCTGCTTCAAGGCGGTGGAGACGAAGGGCGTGTGCCGCCATGCGCTTTGGCCGTATGCGGCGGCGGCGGCCACGCCCGTGTTCGGCAAGCCGGAAGCCGTCGTCTTTCCGCCGGGTACGCACGAGGACGCGCAGAAGCGGCGCGTTCTTTCGGGACTCTATCTGCTGGGAACGCCAAACAACGTGGACGAGATACGCGGCATCCTTGCAGGCGTGAACGGGCGGCGCCCGATGCCCGTGTGCGTGACGGTAGACATCTTCGAGGGCTGCGACGACGGCACGTTCGCCTTCCCTCCGACGCGCGAGGTCGACGGGGCGCTGGCAAGCGATGTCCCGTGGCAGGGGCGGCACGGCCTATTGCTTGCGGGCTACGTTGACGAGGCTGCCTACGCGGGCGGCGGCTATTTCATCGTACGCAACAGCTATGGCGAGGACTGGGGCGAGGGCGGCTACGGCAGGATGCCGTACGCCTACCTCGAATGCTTCGCGCTGGAAGCGGGGACAATTCTCCAGAGCATGGTGGACTACGCGGGAGACGGCTATGACGGATTGAGGACAGAGGGCGTGCCGGAGGTGAATCTTGGCGGACAGCCGCGGCGACGCTCGCTCGCCTGGGTGAACCTGCTCGTCGCGCTGGCGCTCGTCGGCGTCACCTGGTGGGTGGCGCATGCGTTGTCGCGGCCCGCGCAAAAGCCGTTCGTAGAGGTGACGGTCTACGGCGCAGGCGGGATGAACGCGGCGGGCATCCTGCCGCCCTGGAACGTGAAGGGGACGCCCATCGACGGCGGGTACGTGTACACGCTGCCGGCGAAGGATCGAAAGGCGGTGGACGAGATTCGCACGGTGCTGGGCGGCATGGAGACGCTTCACGAGAAGCGCGGCAAGCCGCTTACCTACGACCTCCTTTCCCTTTTCGTGCTGAAGGGGGAGGATCAAGCGGTCATCAAGCGGACAATCTCCGAATTCATGGGCGAGGGCTTCCCCGTGCGGATTCGGGCGGATGGTCCGGACGGACTGAAGGTCGCCACGTTGAATCCGCGCGGG
>CAMNLN010000114.1 GCA_946543025.1 uncultured Verrucomicrobiota bacterium | reverse complement strand
TTCTACATGACGAACGACGGCGAGGTCTACTGCGTGCACGACATGAACCTCAAGCGTACGTTTGGTATCGCCGGTCGCGCCACGAACGTCTGCTGGAAGGGAACGCTCGACCGGGTGGACGTGGGTGCGATCAAAGGGCCGCAGTTCGCGTGCCGCGCGGACTGTCGCGTGCCGCGCATCGACGAGGTGTTCGCCCTCATCCCCGACGACGGTCGCAAGATCACGCTTGAGGTGAAGGATCCTCGCCCGGAGATCGTTCCGCTCATCCAGGCCGCATGGCGCCGCCATCCAAACATGAAGGAGGAGAACGTCATCTTCCTCGCGCACAAGGCCACGCGCGCCGCCCTCGTGAAGGCATTCCCGCGCGCGACGTTCCAGCATTGCGTCAACTGCTATTCGGATGGCTGGAAGAAAGGCTGCACGCCCATTCCCGTCGCACGACAGCTCGCCGAGCTGGACGCCCGCCCGGAATGCCGGAACTTCTCGCCGATGTTCGACCTCGACCTTCTGACGCCCGACTACATCGCGGCCGTTCATCGGCGCGGAGTCGAGTTCTTCACTTGGTGCGTGGACCGACCGGAGGATGCGATCGAGGTGTTCGGGCGCGGGATTGATGGCGTCTGCTCGAACTGCCCCGTCGAACTTTGGGAAGGGATGAAGGCGCTTTGCGCGCACTCGGGTGCCGTGCCGCTGTGGGGCGGCGGCGCGGTGCCAAAGGCGGCGGAGCTGAAGCAGCCCGTCGGGATCGAGTTCTCCGTCATCAAGAGGAACGAGCCGGAGGTTGACGGCTACAACTGGCTGCACGGCGTGGCGCTCTGCTGGCACAAGGGGCGGCTCTGGGCTGCGTGGGGCACGAACCGGGGCAAGGAGAACACGCCCACAGAGGAGATGCACGCACGGGCGAGCAACGACGGCGGCAAGACATGGGGACCGGTGCAGACGGTGGCGACGGGCGGCGACGGTTGCGGCGTGAGCCATGGGGCGCTGGCCTCTTACGGCGGCGAACTGTGGTGCTTCGCGGGGACGTTCTCGAACACGTGCTCGTTCGTACATACGCGGGCGTTTACATTTGACGAGGCGAGCGGCAAGTGGACGGCGCGCGGCACGGTGGCGGGCGCCGGCTTCTGGCCGATGCAAGGACCGCAGAAGCTGCCGGACGGCAACTGGATCATGGGCGGCCTGCGCGTGGCGAGCGGATGGAACCTGCCCGGCGGGGCGCGTCCGGCGGCGGCGATCAGCCGGGGGGGCGATTTCACAAAGTGGGATGTGTCCGTGGTCGAGAAGGGCGAGGTGTCAAACATCTGGGGTGAGGCGACGGTGGACACGTGGGGGCCGTGCGTGACGCTCACCATGCGCCCCGGCTGGAAGGCCGATCCGTCCGTGGCCTGGGTGGCCACGAGCGCGGATGGCGGGCGCAAGTGGACGCCACTCAGGCCCACCAACCTGCCACTCGCGACCTCGAAGCCTTTCACGGGCGTGCTCTCGACGGGTCAGCGATATGTCATTTCCCAGACAACGGCGGACGGCGGGACTCGTCGCTATCCGCTGACGATCGCGGTAAGCCGTCCGGGTGAATGGGCGTATTCGCGCGTGTTCCTCGTCCGGCACGCCGTATTCCCCGAAGGGCCGGGCGCGTCGCATCCGAAGACGGCGCTGGCTTACCCCTACGCCGTCGAGCGCGAAGGGAAACTCTATGTCGCCTATTCCAACAGCAACGGCGGCGGCAACTTCTGCAACAGCGCGGAGCTGGCCGTCATCCCTGTCGCGTCCTTGTGTGCGGAATGAGGGGCGTGAAGGCGGGGTATGTGATATAATGGCAACCGTCTGATTGCCCGCATGGGGCGGTCGGTGCTTGTCATGGAAAGAATAGATTTCAGCAGAGTTCTCAATGCCGAGCAGTGCGCGGCGGCGACCGCGCCGGACGGCCCGCTCCTGGTGTTGGCGGCCGCCGGTACGGGCAAGACGCGTACGCTCGTACACCGCGTTGCCTATCTGGTGGAAAAAGGAATTCCGCCGGAGCGCATCCTTCTCCTCACGTTTACCAACCGCGCCGCGCGGGAGATGCTCGAGCGCGCCGGGCAGCTCGTGCCGGGCCTGGATGCGATCTGGAGCGGCACGTTCCACCATGTCTGCGCGCGCTTTCTGCGCCAGTACGGCGGATGCCTTGGCTACAAGCCGGGCTTTACGATCCTCGACGAGGACGACCAGAAGAAACTCATGGCCCAGGCGATCAAGGAGAACGTCAAAAACGTCAAGGACTTTCAGAAAAAGGAGTTCCTGCTCAAACTCGTCTCCGACGCCGCCAACGGCGCGCGCGACCTGGAACAGGTGGTGCGCAGCTATCAGACCAAGACGGCTATCGACCCGGACCAAGTGTTAACCGTCTGCCGCGCCTACGAGGCGAAAAAGCGCGAGCTGGGCGCGATGGACTTTGACGACCTGCTTGTGAACGGCTTGCGTCTCTTGCGCGAAAACGAGCGTGTGCGCAACTTCCTGCAGGAGCATTTCCAACATGTGCTCGTGGACGAATACCAGGACACGAACACGCTCCAGGCGCAGTTCACAGACATTCTCGCCGCAAAGCACCGCAACATCATGGTGGTGGGCGACGATTTCCAGTGCATCTACACGTGGCGAGGCGCGAAGTTCGAGAACATCATGGACTTCCCCGACCGCTGGGAGGGATGCCGCATTCTCAAGCTGGAGAAGAACTACCGCTCCCTTTCGCCGATCCTCGACGTGGCGAACGCCGTGATGAAGGACGTTCCGCACCAGTTCGAGAAGACGCTCCGCCCGTTCCGCACGGGCGCCGCCCCCAAGCCGCGCCTCTATCACGTGTACGACGCGCGCGCGCAAGCCGAGGCGGTCCTGCGCCTCGTGGGCGTGCTGCGGCAGAACGGCATCGCGTACAAGGACATCGCCGTCCTCTACCGCTCGCACTATACCTCGATCGACATCCAGATGACGCTCACGCGCAACCGCGTTCCGTTCCGCATCACAAGCGGCATGGGCGTGTTCGAGCAGCTGCACGTGAAGGACGTGCTCTCCTTCCTGCGCCTGTGCCTCGACCCGCGCGCCGAGTTGAGCTTCCTGCGGCTCATGCAGCTTCTGCCGGGCGTGGGCGAGAACTCCGCGCGCAAGTTCTGGCAGAAGCTGGGCGGCGCGTTCGATCCGCTCAACCCCATGGACCGCATGAACCTCGGCTCGATGATGAACGCGAAAGGGCAACCCGCGTGGAAGCTCGTGGACGAGGCGTACTCCCACGCGAAAGAACATCTCGATGCCGGACACGACCGTCTGCTCATCGAGGATTTCACGCGGCTCTTCTACGCCGACCACCTGCATCGGTCGTTTGACCCTGAGGACGCGGACTCGCGCCTCGACGACCTCAACGAGCTCGCGGCGCAGATCGCCTCGGCCTCCGGAGGTCTGCGGCAGTTTTTGGACGAGGTGGCGCTCATGACGAACCTCGACGCGCAGGCGAAGGCGAACCTTCCTGCCGACCACATGACGCTTACGACAGTCCACCAGGCAAAGGGCATGGAATGGCCAGTCGTGATTCTGCCGTGGCTGGTGGACACCATCTTTCCCAGCGCGCGCTCTATCGAGGACGGCAATCTGGACGAGGAGCGGCGGTTGTTCTACGTGGCGGTGACGCGCGCGAAGGATCGCCTCTACATGTGCGTGCCGCGCGTGAAGAAGACGGCCGACGGCGGCGTCTATCCCGTTGACCCCTCCAAGTTTGTTCGCGAAGTGCCGAACGATCTCCTGGAGGAGCAGACGCTTTACTCGAATAACCCGGACGACGACAGCGCGTCAAGCCGACGGGGCGATATCTACGGCGGCTACGGCGACCGATACGGCAACCGGTATGGCGGCAGCGGGCGTTCTGGCGGCGGTCGCTACGGTCGTGGCGGCGGCACCTCGTATACAACTTCATGGCGGCGATGACGTCGCCGCGAAAGACACGGCGAAAGATTCGGCTGCGCAGAGCGAGATTTGGTATAATGAGCGCATGGCTACAGGAAATTACGGCGACGAGAACATACAGCATCTGAGCGCGATGGAGCATATCCGCCTGCGCCTCGGCATGTACATCGGACGTGCGAGCGACGGCAGCGACTACGACGACGGCATCTACGTTCTGCTGAAGGAGGTGATCGACAACGCGATCGACGAGTTCATCATGGGCTACGGGCGGCGCGTGGAGATCAAGCTCGACTGGAACAGCGGCGCGTGCAGCGTGCGCGACTACGGGCGCGGCATCCCGCTCGGCAAGGTGGTGGACTGCGTGAGCGAGCTGAACACCGGCGGCAAGTTCAACACCGAAAGCTTCCAGTTCTCCGTGGGCATGAACGGCGTGGGCACCAAGGCCGTCAACGCGCTCTCGGATCGCTTCTACGTGCGTTCGGTGCGCGACGGAGAGTTCTCCGAGGCGCTGTTCGAGAAGGGCGAGCTGAAGGGCAAGAAGCGCGGCAAGTGCAAGGATGCGAACGAGCGCAACGGCACGCTCGTGGAGTTCCTGCCGGACGGCACGATCTTCAAGAAGTTCCGTTTCCGCGAAGAACATGTGATGCGCCGCCTCAAGATGTACGCCTACCTCAACGCGGGGCTCACGCTCGACCTTAACGGGCAGAAGGTCGTCAGCGACGAGGGACTTGCGGACCTCATT
This sequence comes from uncultured Verrucomicrobiota bacterium, assembly GCA_946543025.1. Lineage (GTDB taxonomy): Bacteria > Verrucomicrobiota > Kiritimatiellia > RFP12 > UBA1067 > RUG572. The sequence continues at coordinate 5,115 of CAMNLN010000114.1, read as the reverse complement.
GCGGACGAGGCGCAGTTTGAGAAGATCTACCAGCCGTTCCACTACCGTTCCAAGACGCTCGAGTTCGTGTTCACGCACACGAATCGCTTCTCGGAGGAGTATTACTCCTTCGTGAACGGCCAGCATACGACCGAGGGCGGTACGCACCTCTCCGCGTTCAAGGAGGGCCTCACCAAGGCGCTGAACGAGTACTCCAAGAAGAAGTTCGACGGCGACGACGTGCGCGAGGGCATCATCGGCGCGGTGGCGATCCGCCTGCAAGACCCCGTTTTCGAGGGCCAGGCCAAGACGAAGCTCGGCTCGCCGGAGATCCGCAGCGAGCTGGTGGCCGAGATCAAGAAGCAGGCCGAGGCGCTGTTCCACAAGAATCCGTCCGAGGCCGACAAGCTGATCGCCAAGGTGGAGGAGACCTCCAAGCTCCGCAGCCAGCTGAACACCATCAAGAAGCAGGCGCGCGAGCGGTCGCAGGCCGTGAGCGTGCGCGTGCCGCAGCTGAAGGACTGCAAGAACCATCTGAAGCTTGACAAGATCAACAAGAAGACGGGCCGCCCCGAGGGGGAGGACACGATGATCTTCCTCACGGAGGGCGTCTCCGCCGGCGGCACGCTGAACCGCAGTCGCAACGCCGAGAACCAGGCCGTCTTCTTCTTGCGCGGCAAGTGCCTCAACACGTGCGGTCTCGCGAAGGATGTCCTCTACAAGAACGCCGAGTTCTTCAACCTCATCAAGACGCTCGACATCGAGGAGACGCTGGAGCACCTGCGTTACGGCAAGATCATCTTCGCGACGGACGCCGACGTGGACGGACTCCACATCCGAAACCTGCTTATCACGTTCTTCATGCGCTTCTACAAGCAGCTCGTGATGGACAAGCGCGTCTTTATCCTCGAAACGCCGCTCTTCCGCGTGCGCAACAAGAAAGAACAGTACTATTGTTTTACGGAGGAGGAACGCGAGGCGGCGATCGCCAAGTGCGGCAGGGGCGCGGAGATTACGCGCTTCAAGGGCCTTGGCGAACTAAACCCGGAGGAGTTCGCGGACTTCATCGGGCCGGACATGCGCCTTACGCCCGTCGGCTGTCACGACGACACGGAACTCGACAAGACGATCAAGTTCTACATGGGCGCGAACACGCCCGAGCGCAAGGACTACATCATGGACAATCTCGTCTGCGACTCGAGCGAGTTCTGACGCGGGCCGTCGTTCAGCCGACCTTGAGGTTCAGGCCCATCTTGGCGAGGTCGACGTTGTCGAAGCCGTAGGGCTTCTGCGTCTTCCATGCGCCGCGCGTGAAGTCGGGGACGTCCATCGAGCGGCCGCGGTTGTCGGCCGATTTCTCGGTGAGCTCGTTCAGCGAGCACCAGGCGGCAAGGTCGTACACGTTCATGTCGAGCGGCAGCCCCATCTGGAGGCACCAGGCGAGGCGCAGGAGCATGAGGAAGTCCATGCCGCCGTGTCCGCCGTGGACCTTGGCGTATTCGCCGGCGGTCTTCCACAGCGGATGCTTGTACTTCTCGCGGAGCTCGGCGGTGACCTTGTCGTCGTAGGCGTGCGCGCCCTTGCCGAGCTCGGTCTCGAGGGCGATGCGGAGCGGATAGTCCTGAAGGATGCCCTTGGTGCCGGAAATCAGGTTGATTCGACTGTAGGGACGCGGGCCTGTGACGTCGTGCTGCACCATGATGGTGCGGCCGAGCTTCGTCTTGATGATGGTGGTGTTCATGTCGCCCATCTTCACCTTCCACTCAGCCTCGGGGCTACCCGCGCCGAACTTGCCCTTGCCGTACTCCTGGAAGCCGGCCTGCATGGAATCTACCGAGACGAGGTAGTCGAAGTTGTCGCCGCGGTTGATATCCATGTCGATGCAGATCGGGCCGAGCCCGTGCGTCGGGTATTGGTTGCCGCCGTGGGCCTTGTTGTAGCGGAGGCGCCAGTAGTCCCAGTAGCCGCCGGTGCCTGTAGCGGGGTCGAACTTTCCGTAGCAGTGGGAACGGAGGTCGTGGATGTAGGCGCCTTCGCCGTGCACGAGTGTGCCGAAGAGCCCCTGGCGACACATGTTGAGAGCGAGCATTTCCGTCTCGCCGTAGCAGCAGTTCTCGAGCTGCATGCAGTGGCGTCGCGTGCGTTCGGAGGTCTCCACGAGCGCCCAGCAGTCGGCAATCGTGAGGGCGCTGGGCACCTCTACGACCACGTGCTTGCCGTGCTCCATGGCGTAAAGGGCGATCGGCACGTGAAGTTCCCAGGGTGTGCCGTTGTAGACGAGATCCACCTGGTCCCAGTCGCACATCTTCTTCCAGGCTTCGGGGCTGCCGGTGAAGACCTTTGGCGCGGGCATCTTCCTGTCCGCGCAACGCTTGAGGGCGCGGTCGACGCGGGCCTGCGTGATGTCGCAGATCGCCGTGATCGTGACGCCGGGAATCTTGCCGAGATCAAGGCCGAGCGATCCGCGTCCAAGGCCGACTACGCCCACGCGGAGCGTCTTGAACGGCTTGTCGGCATAGCCCGCCATCGATCCGGGAGCGGACGTGAGGCTGGCCCCGCCCGCCTTGCCGCTTGTACAGCCCACCATGGCCGCCGCCGTGCCCATCCAGAGGGCACCCTTGAGAAAATCGCGTCTGCTTGTGTCCATTGCGCGTGTCCTTTCTTGTTTGTGGAATGCCAGAATTCGTTGCGGGTTGGATTATAGCAAACCTTGTGACGGGCGTAAACGCGGCCGCAGACATGGCAGATGTGATATAATGCAGGCGTTCGACATGTCCAACAAGAGCATCTACAGAAGTATCTGGGAGGCGATTTCGGGCGAGGAGCGCATCCGGGTGGCTGTCCTCGGCTCCAAGGGGAGCGGGAAGACGGTTTTCCTGACCGCTCTCGCGAACCACCTCCTGAACCACGACCCGTTGCGGTGTCCGCTGAACGGATGGACGGTGACGCCCGTGGAACGCGATTTGACTGGCGATGCCTGCGCAGACGGCATTCCCCTTTATCAGTATGCCGACGCGCGCAGGAGTCTCGCTGCGGGCGAATGGCCGCGGAAGACGAAGGACTGGTCGGTCCTGCGGCTTGCGTTGCAGCTGAGGAACAAAAAGCGCCGCCGTGACGTGTTGCTTGAGGTCCTGGACTTGCCGGGAGAGCGCGTGGCCGACTTTCCCATGATCGGGCGCTCATACCGCGACTGGTGCGAGTGGATGGGACATTCCTTCGGTGGCGTGTTTGGGGCATCTGACCACTACAAGGACTACTGCGCGGCGGCGGCCGGCGCAACGGAACAGCAGGAACTTTACGCGGCATATCGTCGCTTCCTTGCGGCGGAACATGCAGCCTGCTCGCTTTCGCTCACGCCGTCGATTGTGAAGCTCGGCAGGGATGCCGTTTTCCGCACAGGAGACTCCGGCGAGGCGTTTTTCGCGAATATCGCGGACGTGCCGCTCGGTCTCGATGCCGAGCAACAGTTCGTGCCGTTGCCGCCGACCTGCTTCAAGGCGGATGCGCCTTGCCGCAAATGGCTGCGGTCGTTTGAACGGAGCTATGACGCATACCGGCGGGCGATTGTCGATCCCATCGGCGACTGGTTGCGGGACGTGAACCAATTGTTTTACTTCGTCGATGTTTTGGGGCTGCTTCAGCGCGGGCCGGACGTCTACAATGCCGAAAAGGCGTTCGGCGCGCAGGCTCTGCGCATGTTCGCGCGGCCAGATTCTTCGAACGGTCTTGTGCGAGGATTGCAACGGTTGCTTGACACTTTTCTTCGTACGCGCGTCGATGGCGCGACCGTTGTCGCCACGAAGGCGGATCTTGTGCTTTCAGAGGAGAACAGGTCGCACATGAAGAACCTCGCGCGTCGGATGTTTGGGAACGTGCTCATGAGTCTTGGACTGGACGCACGGCAGACGGAGGTCCTTTCCTGCGCGGCGGTGAAGACTACGGACGAGTACGGGCGTGAGAAGGCGCTAGGGGCCCGCCTGGACGGAATGTCCGGGGAACTGACCACCTATCTTGCCACGGACGTGCCGGACGATTGGCCAGACAGCGCCGCATGGGGAGTAGGCGACGCGCGGTTCGACTTCCAGCCGACATTTCCGCGCTTTGACCGGAGAGAAGACCGTGCGCCGGCGCATTTGGGGCTACAGGATCTTTTGGTACGGATGTTGTATCTTCAGAGGTAGCGAGGTGGCAGATGGTTGAGGACAGCACGATGCTACGAGAACGGGATGAGCGGCGCGCGGATGACGGCGACATCCGTCCGTCCGTGCCTCCGGCACGAAAGGTGGCCATCTCTCGAGCGCCGGACACCGCCTGGGATGCCTTGCCGCTACCGCCCGCGCGGGATGACGGCCATGCTCGCGGTGTTTTGCTTCCGTTCTTCGCTTGGTGTCTGGGTAGCGTGTTTTTTGTCTGGCTCTACTGCCAGCTGTTGCCGCTCTTTCGCATGGCCCTGGCGTACGAGGGGTGGCATTTCTATGTAGCGCTGGGGATGGCGCTGGTGCCTGTCCTGGTGCTGGTGTGCCTTATGATACGCGCGTTGATGCTGTTTCGTCGATTGCCGAAGATCACGCAGCTGGCGGAAGGGGCGCAAGGCGGCCTGACGTTGAAGCGGCGGCTTCAGAAGTGCTATCTTGCCAAACTTCCGCCATCGGCGGACTACGTAGTCCGATGTGGATTCAGGGAACCGGAGCCTGTTCGTGCGTTGCTCGACAGCCTTCGTGGCGAAATGTCGCTCCACTCCGACGAGACCGGCTGGCTTGACGAGTTCCGCCGTTTTCAGTCGCTTCAGGACGCGCGCGCCCAGGAGATTGTGTCAAACTGCTGCAAGCTCGTCGCGCTGAAGACGGCGGCGAGTCCGTGGCGACTGCTCGACATGGCCTGCGTGTTCTACAACTCCACGCGCATGGTGTGCGAGCTGGCGAGGGTATACAATCGGCGAATGTCGCGCGGCAACGCATTTCGGCTCGTCTGCCGCTGGTGTGCGGCAATTTATGTCTCTGGAGAATTGGGGGCGGTCGTGGAGTCGACGGCGAAAGTCGGCGGCGAGTATGCGGCGGATTGGCTGAACGACGGTGATCTGTTGGCCGGGGTTGCGCAGTCGATGCCGATGCTCGCCAAACTTGCAGGCAAGGCGAT
>CAMNLN010000113.1 GCA_946543025.1 uncultured Verrucomicrobiota bacterium | reverse complement strand
GCGGCGGCAGGAGAAGACGGATCCAGTGAGGCGTGAGCGCGGCCAGATGGTCCGGGACCGGCTTGTCCGCCGCGGGCGTCTGCCAGATGCCGCGCCACTCGCCGCCGATCTTCAGCAGCACCATGTCCTCAGGACGATCGAGCGCCAGCACAAGGCCCGGCCCCTCCACGCGCGTCAGGCCGCCGGCGGCCAGCGCCGTCACCTGCCCCTTCTCCGCGCGGACGGCGCAAAGCCCTTCCGCCATGACGGACACCTTCGTGCCGTTCGACTCGAGCATCTCGGAAATTGCCAGCCCGCGCGGATGGCTCCAATCTGCGCGGACGCGAATCGCCGTGCCGTCGATCAGGCGGAGCGTCCCGTCCGGCTCCGGGTAGACGTATCCGGCCTGCGTCTTCCCCTTCACGCATGGCTGGCGCACGGCACCGGCCTGCTGCAGATACGTTTTCACGGCCTCGCCGTCGTTGCCGCCGAAGACGCGCGTCTTGAGGGCGCGCCCGCCCGCGATCGCGTCGAACGCGCGTTTCTCGTCGCCGCTCAGGTTGTGGAGCATGACGGCCAGGTAGCGCTGCCGGCCCACGCGTAGGCAGCCCTCGGCATCGACGGCGAACGTGCCGAGCGCGCATTCGCTGGCCGGGTAGGCGTCGCACCACCAGCCCTGCGCGAGAAGGCCAAGCATCTGCCGCTCGCCGTGGTCGTTCCAGCCGTCGCCGCTCCAGTCCACGAGCCTCTCGTGCCCGAAGATGAAGGCGACGGGCGAATCCACCTGCGCGCGCGTGATGAGGTTCGGCAGGCGCACGCGGGATTGCGCCGTGACGTTTCCCGGCGCAAGAAGGTCCGTCGACCTGCGCACGCGGCTCTCCTCCCACGGCATCTCGCTGTACTTCTTCATCTCCGCAGGATTGCCGTAGAGGCCGTGGTACACCTGCCGGCCGCCGCACAGGGCGTACGTCCACACGCGGAACACGTTCCGCTCGGGGGTGGCGGTGTAGCCCTCGTTGAGCCACACGGGGCCGCCCCACTTCTTGGCGAGGGCGTTCAGAACGTAGATGGGCGCGTTCTCGTCGCCCTGCGCCCAGTCGCGTCGCGCCTGCCACCAGTCGAGCCCGTTGTGGAAGTACTCCTGCGGGCAGACGCTGCTGTGCCAGGTGGGATGCTTGACCACGTACGTGTCCGCGCCGAAGAGCCGCTTGTCCGTGGCGTAGAAGTCCTGCTCGATCTCGACGTTCCGCGCGAGGATCAGCCTCATGAACGCGCCGATGGCCGCGGCGCGGGCGGCATCGCCCTTGGGGCCGCAGGCCATGAGCGGGAAGTCGTCCATCAGGCTGCGTCCGCAGGCCGCGCGGTAGGCCGCCTCGAAGTGCGGCGACCACCAGAACGTGCGCAAGCTGGGCTTGTGGTCGGGAATGAAGCCCCACTCGTCGCGCATCCCGCCGTCCGCCCCCAGTTTCTTGTAGCGCTCCATCAGCTCGCGCGCGAACGGGATGAGGTGCGGCGAAAACACGTCGACGGAATAATATTCCGCCACGGCGACGACGACCAGCGTCTCGTCGCCGGCAAGGCCCGTCGCCTTCCCCGCGACGATGGCATCGGCACGATCCATGTAGCCGCCGCCGCTCTCCTCGCGCCGCTCCCGCACGGAAACGTCCGGCGCGACGCCCACGGGGCGGCGTTGCGAGAGGTCGAGCGTCCCGTCCGCGCGCCGGTGCGCGGCGAACGCGGCGGCGACGCGCGCCGCGAGCGGACGATAGGAGTTTCTGGCGCCGCCGGTCATGTGGTCTGTCGCGTCCTTGAACGTGTGCGCGAAGCTGGCGACGCCGTTCGTGGGCACGGCGGTGACGACGGCGGCGATGCCCTGCCGCTCGTTCGGCCAACGCGCGAAGAACTCGCGGCGGGCGATGCGCGGATCGACGTCCATGTACGCCTTCACCCCGACGGCGCGGGCTTTCGCGAAGAACGCCTTGGCGGCGGCCATCGTCTCCGCGTCGCCCAGCTCCGGATTGCAGCGGAGGGTGAGCGTCACGCAGTTGTAGGTGCTGTTGGCGAACCCCTCGTCCACCATCCGGCTGAACGCCTTCATCCCGTCGGGGAAGTCGCGCGTGTTGAATCCCCAGAACGCGTTCTCGGGCAGCACGTCGACCGGCAGGCGACGGACCGTCTTGCCGTCGTTCTCGCGCCAGAACCTCGCCAGCGGATCGCCCGACGCCACGGCCGTCAACCACGCCACAGCCACAACCAACAGAATGTTCTTCATGGCATTTTCCCTTTCCTTTTCCGCGCGCTTCTAGCCGATGAGGATGATCTGCACGGCCAGGGGACCGTGGACGCCGATCGCGCTCACGCGCTCGATGTCGGCCGTGCGGCTGGGACCGGTGATGAAGGAAGTGTAGGACACGCGCCCGTCCGCCTGGCGCGAACGGAGAAACGACGCGATATCGGCGAGGTGCGGCACGACGTCGGCCGCGTTCAGGATGAAGACGGTCGTCTCGGGAATCATCGTCTTAAGGCGCGTCTCCTCGTCGTCCGTCTCGACCACGCAGGTACCCGTGTCGGCGATGCCTTTCGCCACGCGCGCCACGCCCACATGCTCGGCGCCTTCCGCCGCAAGGATCTCGGCAACCAGCCTCTCGGCGGCGGCTTCGTCCGCCACGCGGGTCACCTTCGCCGCCACGGCCTCGGCCCGTTCAATGAAGCGGGCAATCGTCTCTTCTTCAACTTTCAACGCTTGACTCCCAACTCTTAGCCCTCAATTCACTGCGCCGTCACGGTGATGCGCGAGCCGGGAGCCAGGAAGAGCCGCAGCTCGTCGCGGTCAGCCGGGGCGACCTGCTGGAGCAGGGCGCGCAGCCGGTCGGCCGCACGGGAACCCGCTTCGTTCGCCACGGGATAGGCGCCCGTCTCGGCGTCCTTGCGCACGGTGACGTAGTAGCGCTTGAAGATCTGTTTCTTCAGCAGCAAATCCGCAAACTGAAGCTGCTTGTGGACCAAAAGGTCCGCGTCCGGGAAGTTGAGCACACGCAGCTTCTGTCCGAGCGAAAGCCTGTTCGGGTCCTTGATCCGGTTCAGCTTCAGCAACGCTTCGAGCGTGGTGCGGTGGTTCGAGGCAATCCGCTGGAGCGTGTCGCCGCCCTTCACCGCCACGGTCGCCGTCCAGGGCGTATTGGTGCCGGAGAAGAGCATCTGCGTGTTGAGATCGCCGAAATGGCGGACGAGCGGATCCTTCAGATCTTCCACGGCAGGACGGTTCAGAAGCCGCTCGATCGCGCCGCGCGCGCCCGACAGGTTGCCTTGCCGTTCGGCGTCGCGCAGCAGGATCAGCAGTTCCTGTTCGTACTTCGACCACGTGCGCGACGCGATCCAGCCGTCCACCTTCGCGGCGAACGCGGTCTCGCGGTTCTGCTTGGGCGCAACGAGCGGCGCGGGACGGACGGGCGACGGCGCAGGCGGAGACGGCGTCGTGCGCGGCGGCTTTTCCGCAGGAGGACGGACAACCTCCGGAAGAGGGACGGGCGGCTTTTCCGGCTGCGCCACGGCCGGCGGCACGTCCCGCACGAGGACGGGAGGCCCCGGCTTCCGACGGCTGCGCGCGACAACAAACGACACGGCCGTCAGCACGACCACGCCCAACACGAGCCACCGGAAAGGATGGCCCTCACGGTTGGGCGAGGGTCGCGGCGTGTATTCGATGCCGTATCTTCCGCGCGCGTACGCCATGGGCTATTTCGCGGCAGGCGCCTCCTCTGCGGCGAGGCCCTGGACGGCCGCGCGCGCGACCTCGACGACCACGTCGCCGGCGATCTCGATCTTGAACGTCCGCTCCTTGGCCTCGACGATCGTGCCGATGAAGCCGCCGGCGAAGATCACCTTCGCGCCCGCGCGCAGCTCCTCGATCATCTTGCGGCGCTCCTTCTCCTTGCGCTGCTGCGGCCTGATCATCATGAAGTAGAAGATCGCGAAGATGAGCAGCATCGGCACGAACATGCCGAACCCGCCGCCCTGCTGGCCGGGCGCCGGCGCCGCGCCGGCGTCGGCGGGCTGAGTCGTCGTTGCGTTTGATTCATTCATCGTTGTGTTCCTTTTGTTGTTGGTCCTTGTGAAGCTGTTCGCGGAACGCGGCGAAGGTGCCGTCCGCAATGGAGGCGCGCAGCTCGCGCATGAACTCGAGCAGACGATGCACGTTGTGGATGGTGAGCAGGCGCACGCCGAGGATCTCGCCGGCGTGGAGCAGGTGCCGCACGTAGCTGCGCGTGAAGTTCCGGCAGCAGTAGCAGTCGCATCCCTCCTCCACGGGCCCGAGGTCGCGCTCCCACTTCGCCGCCTTGATCGCCACGTTGCCGCGGCGCGTGAGGGCCGTGCCGTGACGGGCGACGCGCGTAGGCAGCACGCAGTCGAACATGTCCACCCCGCGCGCCACGCACTCCGCCATCTGCGTCATCACGCCGAGTCCCATCACGTAGCGCGGTTTCGCCTCCGGCAGGTACGGCACGCTTGCCTCCACGGCCTGGTACATCGCCGCCTCCGGCTCGCCCACCGAGACGCCGCCGATCGCGTAGCCGGGGAAGTCCATCGCCGCCAGCGCTTCCGCGCACCGCCGCCGGACGTCGTCGTAGATGCCGCCCTGCACGATGCCGAACACGAGCTGGCCGGGCGCGTGCGGCGCGTCTTGCGACATCTTCGCCCACTCGAGCGTCTGGTCCACGCTCTTCTCGGCGCGCGCGCGGTCGCACGGCCACGGCAGGCACTCGTCGAAGACCATCGCGATGTCGCTGCCCAAAAGACGTTGAACCTCCATCGACTCCTTCGGGCCGAGGAACACCTCGTGGCCGTCGAGGTGGCTGTTGAACGCACAGCCTTCCGGCGTGATCTTGCGGAGCTTCGCGAGGGAGAACACCTGAAATCCGCCGCTGTCCGTCAGGATCGGTCCGTCCCAGCCCATGAACGCGTGCAGGCCGCCCGCGTTCGCCACCACGTCCGCGCCGGGGCGCAGCATCAGGTGGTACGTGTTGGAAAGGATGATGGACGCGCCGTTCTCGCGCAGGTCGCGCGGCTCGAGCGCCTTCACCGTCGCCTGCGTTCCCACCGGCATGAACACGGGCGTCTCCACCGGGCCGTGCGCCGTCCACAGGACGCCCGTGCGCGCGCGCGACGTCTCGTCGCGCGCGGAGATCTCGAACGTGCCTGGCGCCTCCTTGCTCATGGGAAGGTAGATTATAGCAAATCCTGCCCCGCCGACAAAGATGCCGAATCAATGGATTTCAAGGTTGACGGAGAATCGCTTGGGGGCCGTAGGGAGCGCGGCGAGCGCCCTCTTGATCGTCGGCAGTTTCGTCCGCATCCCGAACAGCTGGCCGGACGTCCGCACGTAGAGGAAGAGCCGCCCGTCCTGCCACCGGCCCGGCTTGGCGACGCAGTCCGGGAACAGTTCCATCCACTTCTCGCAGACCTGGTCGAAGAACGGGCTCTTCTCGACCAGCATGCTGGCCAGCAGATCGTCCATCAGCTTGCCTATGCCCGGCATCGGCACGCGCGTCTCCACCGCGTCGCCGTCGATCGGCAGGCCGGGCGTCGCGCGCGACGCGAGGCGGCGGCGGGCGGCGACGTCGCGCGCGATCTTTTTCGGGTCAACCTTGCCCATACAGTTCCCCGACCGTCTCGATCGACCGGAACGTCTCGACGTCCAAGCGTACGCCCAGCTCGTTCTCAAGAAGGACGAGCAGCCCGAACGCCTGAAGCGAACACCAGCCGTCGAGCTCGCGGAAACGCGTGTCGTCCGTCACGGCGTCCACCTCCAAGACGTCAGCGACCTTCCTGTGAAAATCTTCCCGCGTCATAGATCTCGTCAGCTCCTTCCAGTTCCTCGCGGCTGCCGTATCCCCACGTGCAGCCGATCGTATACATGCCCGCCGCCTTGCCGGCCGTGACGTCGCCGGCCGTGTCGCCCGCCATCACGGCATCGGAGGGATCGATGCCGCGTGTCTGCATCGCGTGCGCCAGCAGCTCGGCCTTCGTGAGGCGCTGTCCCTCGTACATGTCGAAGGCGTACCAGCCGTCGAACACGTCCTCCCAGCCGAGCCGCGCGCGCAACGCTTCCAGCGGACGCCACCGCTTGTTCGTCGCCACGTAGAGGCTGCACCCCTGCGCGCGCAAATCGGCGAGCCAGCCGGGAACCCACGGGTAGGGCCGCGTGTTGGGAAAGCCGCTCGCGTCGTAGGCGGGGCCGAACAGCTCGCGGATGCGCGCCACCAGCTCCGGCGTCGCGTCGTCGAAAAGCATGTACGTCACCTGGTCGAGCGTCGGGCCCGTGCGGTAGATGCGGTCGAACTGCGGGCACTCGCGGCCGAGGCCGCGAATGGCCGCGCGCCACGCCGCCTTGATGTCCGCCTCCGTGTCGCAGAGCGTCCCGTCGAAATCGAAGAACCAATGTTTTCTCATCGCCGCGCCATTATATCAAAACCAAAGGCCGGACGTGCAAGCACGCCCGGCCGTCGGCCGCCCGAAGGCGGAAGCACGCGTTTCCGCGCACCCAAAAAACGCCGTCGGTCCGCTCCGTCCTCCGTCTGCGCCTCGGACATGCCCTCGACTGTCAGCAGAAGAGCCGTAATTGTTGATGAATTACGACGGCCGCCCGCTAACGCGTCAGAAAGACATCGCTTTCCTTCCGGCTTCCAAAGGACCCGCCGGTCGCCCGACAGGCCCTCTTCGAATTTCCGTCGCAAGTTTACCACATCGTCCGAACGGACGCAAGGGGGATTTTTTATTTTTCTTGGCGAATTCATCTTCTTTATCTGTCGACGAAAAAGGAGAAAATATGCCCGGCGTGCACCCGCGTCAGGGGCGCCAGCCATACGTCGAAGACAGGGGATGCGCCGTTCGCGTCAGCGGCCGTATTTCAGGATCCACTCGTCCACGGAACCGAACATCGGATGGCAATTGGAGTAGACGTCGTCCGACTCCTTCCACGTTTCCCACAGCGTGGTCGCACCGCGCTCGATCATGTGCAGCCATCCGGGAAAGCCCTTGTGGAGGACGATCTTCCGCGCGAGGTCCGCGCGCCCGTGTTCCGAAAGGTACATCAGCATGTAGCGCGTGGAGAAGATGCCCGTGGTGGGCCCGCACCCCTTCTCCTCCACCGCCGCCACAAGCTGGCGCTCCGCCGCCGGAACCTGTTCGGCCGGCACGAGCCCGAGATAGAGCCCAATCGCCTGCGCCGACTGCGTGCCGTTCGCCACGACGCCGTCCTTCACATACTTTTCCGCGAACGCCGCCTTGATCTTCGCCGCGAGCGCATCGAACTCCGCCGCCTCGTCCGCCTGTCCGAGCCGCTTCGCAAAACCCGCCGTAAGCGAAACGAACCGATGCCAATGCGCCGTGGCCGTCACGCCGTCCGGCGCGCGCGCCAACGCCTCGTGGTCGCCGATGCACTGGGGGATGAGTCCGTCGGGATGTTTCGCCGCCAGCTGGCGGACGTAGCGAGTGCAGACGGGATAGAAGTCGAGCGCCTTCGTTTCGCCATAATGGCGCAGAAGCCCGTCGATCAGCTCCGGCACGGCGAGTGCCCACGAGATCGGCCCCGAACGTCCGCCCTCTCCCTTCACCGCGATGCCCACGTACGGCGCCGTCTCCGTGATCCAGCCGTCGTCCGCCGCCTCGTCCGCGAAGTCCTGCAGAATTTTAAGGTAGATGGCGCGCATGTCCCAGTTGAGCATGTACGCCTCGTAGGTGGCCACGATGTCGCCGCCGTAGCCGAGCCGCTCGCGGCCGGGGCAGTCGCTCTGCACGCCGCCGATCAGGTTGGCCTGGAACGTCCGCCGGCACATCTCGTGGATGGCCGCAAGGTCCTTGTTGTCCGTCTTGAAGGCCTGCGCGGCCGACGCCTTGTCCGCCAGCGACAGCATCGACCTGACCCGGCGCGCGGCATCGTTCGCGCCAAGCAGGTGCTTCGCCCCTCGGATCTCGGCATAACGGAAGACATGCCAGGTGAACGGCGGCTCGAATCGCTCTTCCGCCGCGCCGCCGCAGACGTAGGCGTCGCGCTGGCAGGCGACGCGCGGCGCGCCCGGCCCGCCGTTGCCGCGCTTGATCTGGCCGGCCGTCTGCGTCAGCACGTTGACGGAACCGTCCGCGTTCAGCCGTTCGCCGTAGACGATCTCGATACGCGTACCGCGCGCCTCGTCCCTGAAATGGAAGTCGGGCACTCCCGACGCGTTCACGCCGAAGTCGACGACCTGGACCTCGCCCTCCTTCAGCCATTTCGCCGTGCCGCGATGCATGTCCGGGCTGATCATGCCCGGATTCGCGCGCGGCCATTCGACGATCTTGCCCTTCGGCCCCTTCACGACGGCCGCCGGTTTCCAATTCTTGTCCGCCGGACGCGTCGCATCGATTTCCGTGCCGAGGTAGACCGAGTTGCGGATGACGTTCGTCTTGCGCCACTTCCACTCCAGCGGCTTCTCCACGCCGTCGATCGCCATCTTGAAGCAAGGGCGCCCGTGCGCCAGCGTCTCGCGGAAGTGGCGATGTCCCCAGAAGCGGAGCGGCGGCAGGTTGTAGAAGCCGTTTCCGAGGCGCACAAAGACGGTATTCGTGGCGTCGGTCACGCGAATCGTGCGGGTTGTCGTGGAATAGACCGTCTTGTCGTAGGGCGTCCACAGCGTATCGAGTCCGTCCGTATCCATGTACGATCCATCGAGCGAAAAGCACCCGAACCCAACGCAGGCGAAATGGATCTTCGTCTCGGTGACGCCCGGCGGCAGGACGAACTCCGCCGTGAACTCCGGCGCGGGATCTTCCTCGTACCAATCCGCGCCGTTGCGATCGGGCTGGCCGTCGCCGATCCACGGAAGCGCCGCGAGCGAATTGGCGTCTGGCTCAACGGAGGCAGACGGCAGGTCGAGCGTGAACTCGTGCCAGTGTCGCCCCTTGCGGAAGCCGGCGTCCTCGCATGTCTTGTCCTGCGCGGGTGAGTACGTCCAAACCTCCACCTTGCCCTTGTCGGGGCGGAAGCGGAAGAGGCGCAGCCAATCGGAATCATCCCGATCGCGCGGATAGTCCTGGAGGACGGAACGGACGACATTTCCGTGCACCCCCTTCTGCGTCTCGCGCCAGCAGATGGCCTGGCTCTGGTCGCCGCAGACGATGAGGAAAAGGTTCTTGTGGCGCGAGAAGCAGGTCTCCCACGCCTGGGCGGCGGAGACGCCCTCATCGCCATGGTTCTTCGTCCAGTCCATCACGCCGAACCACGCGTCCGGACGCGGGGCGTCGCCCTTGACCGCGCGGCGAAGTTCGTCGATCTTCCGCGTCTTGTAGCCCAGGTACATGTGGGTGCAGACGATGGCCGTGCGATCGGCGTAGCGGGCGAGCATCCGATCGGCCCATGCAAGGACGGGCGCAGGGGCGTTGCACTCCAGGTGCAACACGACGAACTTCATCCCGCCCGCCTCGAAGAGCTGGCAGCTGTCCGAATTTCCGGCGCACACGGTCTTTCCCTTCGCGTTCACGTAGCCGTCGAACCCGCCCGCGTACCATGCCGCCTTCTCGTAGCGGCTGCGAGGGAACCAGCGGTTGAAGTCGGCCGTGGAGCTGCCCGCGATGTCGTGGTTGCCGGGCGAGATGCCGTACGGCACCTTGCCGTCGAGCCGCGCCATCAGGCTGGAGGCGAGCGACCATTGCTGCCCGTTCCTGTAGTCGACGATGTCGCCCACGTGCGAGACGAAGGCGATGCGCTCCTTCTCGACGTTCGCCGCGATCCACGCCACGCGCGAGCGGAACGCCTTGTTGTCGGTGGGGCCGGACTGCGGCTTCTTGCCCTTCTTCACGAGCGCGCCCTCGCCGGAATAGCGCTGGGTGTCGGGGATCACCACGTAGGTGAACGCGCCCTCGGG